>CAYVLO010000231.1:0-5503 GCA_964452125.1 uncultured Anaerolineaceae bacterium
GGCTTTGCCGCCTCCGTTCCTCAGAATGACAACCCTCTCCGACAGGCTGCTAGAAGGAGGTATCCTGGCCGATCTTGGGCAGGGCGTAGACGGTCTTCCAACCCTCGCTCAGGGGCGTGCGCAGGTAGGGCTCCATGTCCTCGATGGTGCGCAGCGTGACCTCTTCCACGGGCGGCACCGTGCCCGCCGGAAAGACGGACAGGATCTCGTCGTTGACCAAGGTCAGGTACTTGAGAATAGCGGCTACCGGTCGCTTGGCCTTTTCGGCCGAGCCGTGGGTCGCCATGCCAACGACACCCTCGGGCGTCGCTGCGATTTCGATGGCAAAGTGGCCTTCCCCCTCGGACCAGCGGCTGGGCCGGCTGAAAGGATCGACCGATTTGTCGAAATGGCCGTCGGGCAGGTAGCTCTTGCCTTCGGTGTCGACGGCGTAGCTCATGTCCACCATGTCGGGGTGGAGCAGCAGGCCCAGCGAGGTCTCGCTCTCGTCGGCGTGGACAAAGTTGGTGTCCCATTTGCCGCCCTTTTCGGTGACGCGGAAGAACTCGCGCACGGCCCGATGCCAGTCGAGCACGCGAAAGATGCCGGGCAACTGGTAGCGTTTCTGGAACTGCTGGACGGCCGATTCGAGCATCCACAGATGGCCGTGGTTGTTGATGATGATCTGCTTGCGGAAGCCGTCGTTCCACAGTCCCAGCATGACGTCGATCATGAACTCTTTGGCTACGTTTTCGCGGATCGGGACGGTGCCGGGCATCCCCACGTGATGATAGGGGTGCGAGCCATAGTTGAGGGGTGGCAGGGCCAAGTTGCAGGCGGCCCCCTTCTTTTCGGTGTAGCGGCGTACGCCTTCCACAATCTGGCTGACGTACAGCGTGTCAGAAGCGCTGGGCAGGTGGGCGCCGTGCAGTTCGGTGCAGCCCACGGGGATAAAAACGATGTCGTTCTTCTTGCGGTTTTCCTCCACCTGCCAGCGGGTGGTCGTCTGGATGTAGGAGCCGGGTTTGCCCCACTCTACCGGCGAAGGCACACCGTACTCGGCCAGAATCGCATCGATTTCGGCGTCACTGGCTTCCCAGACTTCTTTTTTCAAACGGCCAACGGTATTGTCCTCGAAAAACAGATCGGGCTCGTTCGTGGCCAACATTCCTGCGGGTACTTTTATCTCTGCCATTATTAACTCCCTTTTTCATAATGTTTGGTCAAGCCTGTCCCTTGTGGGCAGGCCATTGCCCTGATTCGGTTCCCACCCTGGTGGGAGGCCCACCGACGTGGGCTATAGGTGCACCGGTGTTTGCTGGTGCATTGATTGAGTGGCAGCCAGGCCCACCGCCACGGTTGCCCGGCTATCGCGCCCGGTGACCGGGGGATCGGCGCCTTCCATCAGGCAGTCGGCAAACACCTGCAACTCGGTGAACAAGGCCTCGCCCAGTCGCTCCGGCGTCGTCTGAGCCATGTCGTGGTGCACGCCCTTTCGGTCCAGCACGCGCACCGGTGTGTGCCGAAAATGACCGATCTGCACGGCGCCCTCATCGCCGATTACCTCGATGCGCAGGTCGTGTCCATAGCGGGTGGTCCGGCTGACGAACATTGTGCCCATCATCCCGCGGGAGAAACGCAAGCTGACCACCGCATTGTCCACATCGCCCACCGCGCCGACCGCTGCGTCGACCAGGGCGTCGCCCTCGGTATAGACTCGAATGACCTCGTCGGCCATGAGCCAGCGCGAGATGTACAGATCGTGGTACATGGCGTCCAGGATCAACCCGCCGCTGACGGCCGGATTGGCAAAGCTGGGCGGCGGCGGATCGACGTCTCCGCTGATGGCCCGGATGACCAGCGGCTGCCCGATGGCGCCCGCTTCAATGGCGCGTTTGGCCTCCACGTGGCCTGCATCGAACTGGCGCACGTGGCCCATCATCAAGGGGACGCCTGCCTTTTCGACGGCCCCGATGGCCCGGTCGCAATCGGACAGGTTCAGCGCCAGGGGCTTTTCACAAAAGATCGGCAGTCCGGCAGCAGCGCACCGGACCACATTGTCGACGTGGGCCGAGGTACTGCTGGCGATCACCACGGCGTCCAATTCCTCGCGGGCCAGAAGGGTGTCGAGATCGGCATAGACGGCTACATCACCGAGGAGCCGCCGGGCCTCGATCGCCCGCTCCTCATTCGACGTGGTGACGGCCACCAACTGCACGCCGCGAACCCTCCGCGCTAGATTCTCTGCGTGGGTGGCTCCAATGCGTCCATAGCCCACCACGGCCACTCGCTTGTCACTCATGGTACGCCTCCGATGCCCTGCTGTTTCTAGCAGCTTGTCGGAGAGAAAACCACCGAGGCAAAACGCCGTCTATTTTGTCATTCTGAGGCCCCGAAGGGGCCGAAGAATCTCGCTTTTCGGCTGTCAAATGGGATCTAATGGCGAGATTCTTCGTCGCTCCGGCGGCTTTGCCGCCTCCGTTCCTCAGAATGACAACCCTCTCCGACAGGCTGCTAGAGATTCGGATCGATCTCGCTCAGTTTGACCAGACGCTTTTCCTGGAACGATTTCTTGGCAGCGTAGCCCATCACCACGGGGATGAGCCCATCGCGACCCGTAACCGTGACGGGCGTATCGTTGAGAATTGCGTCGATAAAGGCCTTGACTTCATTCAGATACGAGTCCATATAGCGCTCCATGAAAAAGAACAGCGGCAGCGCTCCATGGGTTCCCTGGGTGTTGTACACAATGGCTGAATCGGGCTTGTTGTTATCGCAGTTCACCATGCCTTTGGAGCCGAACACCTCGACGCGCTGGTCGTAGCCGTAGACGGCCTGTCGGCTGTTGTCGATGGCGCCAATGGCCCCGTTGGCAAAGTAGATCGTCACGATGGCTGTGTCAATGTCGCCTGCCTCGCCGATGGCCGGATCCACCAGCACGTTGCCCGCAGCAAACACGGCTTCAGGTTCGCTGCCCACGAGGAAACGAGCCATGTCAAAGTCGTGGATCATCATGTCCATAAAGATCCCACCCGATATTTTGACATAATCTATGGGGGGCGGCGCCGGGTCGCGGCTGGTGATGCGCAGCAGGTGTACATCCCCGACGCTTCCGGCGGCGACCAGCTCTTGAACCCGCCGAAAGTTGGGGTCAAAGCGACGGTTAAAGCCGATCTGTAGCTTGACCCCGGACTGTTTGACGACGTCCAGCGCCTCGTCGATCTTGGCCAGGTCCAGGGCGATGGGCTTTTCACAAAAGATATGCTTCCCGGCGCGGGCGGCATCCATCATAACTTGGGCATGAGTGTCGGTGCTGGAGCAGATCAGGACGGCGTCGATGTTCGGATCGTCCAGAATCTGGCGGTGATCGGGGTAGGCCGCCGGGATTCCCAACTCGGCCGCCAGTTTTTGGGCTGCATCGACAAAGACATCCGCCACAGCGACCAGGTTGGCCTCGGGCATCCGATAGGCCAGGTTCTGGGCATGGGCCCGGCCGATCCGGCCGGCGCCAATGAGACCAAGGTTGAGTGCTCTTTCCATAGATCCCTCTCTCAGAGTTGGGCGGTACCCGGCGGGCGCACCCTGCCGGCCGCTGAAATCGATCTCGGGGGCGTGTGCGCTGCAGGCGCCACGGCGCGCTGGCATCGTCGCCCGATGTATCCCGCGGGGATGTCAGTGATATTCACCAAAATCCCGCCAGGCTTCCCACATGGCCATGATGTTTTCCGGGGGCACATTGGCTTGAATATCGTGCACGGCGGCAAAGACAAAGCCGCCTCCAGGCGCCAGGATTTCGATGTTGCGCTGGACGTGGTCGCGGATTTGCTCGGGCGTGCCCGAACCCAGCATCCACTGGGTGTCGATGCCGCCGCCCCAAAACACCAGGTCGCGGCCATATTCCCCTTTGAGCTCTGCCAAATCCATTCCCTTGGCGCTGATCTGCACAGGGTTCAAAATGTCGATCCCGGCGTCGATCAGATCGGGGAGCAGCTTTTTCACCGAGCCGCAGGTGTGATAGAATACCTTGACCGGCGCCTGGCTTTTGATAAAGCCAAAGAGCTCCTTGTGCCGCGGTTGGATCAGCTCGCGGTAGGTGCGCGGCGACATGAGGGGCGCATTCTGCCCTCCCAGGTCGTCGGCCTCGATCACGACATCGACCAGGTCGCCGACTTCGCGCAAGGCCCGCTCCCAAAAGGCGCTCTTGAACTCGACCATCCGGTCGAGCATCAGGGCCACATACTGCTGATTCAGTGCCAGGTCTACATAAAACTGTTCAAAGCCCCGCGCCCAGGAGTAGACCTCGGTAATTCCGGCGCAAGGGCCTGCCAGAACTACCGCCTTGCCCTCGGCTCGCGCTGCCGCGGCCTGTTTCCGCAGTGTGGCGAATCGTTGGTCGTCTACCGGGTTGAGAAACGGAAAGGCCCGGAACTCGTCCAGCGAGTCGGCGCCGGCCAGGGGATGGTGGAACATGTCGTAGTAAAAGCCACCCACTTTTGGTTTGCGCCAGCCAATGCCCCACTCGTCATAATAGGCTTCATAGTCGCCTTGATCGTGAAAGGTGAGTTGATAATTGGAGGGGAAGCCAGGGATCACCCAGCGCAGGTCGGTCTGCAACTGGTCGGCCAGATCCGAATCCACGATGGCCAACTGCTCTGCCAGCGCCCCCACCCGCACCGGCACCTCGGGCAAGCCGAGGTACTGGCGAAGATTGGCATAGGCTGTGACGTGAATGGAACTCAGGCCGGTTCCACCCAAGTCAAAGGGCACCCGATCCGGTTCCCGGTGAGCCAGCGCTTCCAGTACCCTCTGTTGCGAATTCACCAGATGCTCTCCCTTGCCTTCTATCCTGGGGGTCCGGCGACCACCAGGCACGAGATTTTCGTCATGTTCAGAATTTTGCGGGCCACACCGCCCAGCAGGTTGTCGTGGGGGGCGAGGCCCCTCTGCCCGAGCACAATCAGGTCGACCTCTTGAGCGGCTCCCACTTCCAGGATCTTGGTTGTGGGATCTCCGATGATGCACTCGGAGCTTATCCGATCGACGCCTGCCGCTTTACATTTTTCTCGAGCCCGCGACAGAATGAGCTCGGCCGAATCGTTCAGGATCTGCATCCGCGAGGCCGTGACCTCTCCCGCCGCCATCATATCCAGAATCTCTTTGGGCAAGGATAGATCTCGGATTACGTGGACCAAATGGATTGACGACTGATGGCAGAGGGCCATTTCGATGGCCGTCTCGACGGCGCGCATACTGCACGACGATCCATCCACCGGCACAAGCAGTTTTTCAAACATCGTTTATCCTCCTCGTGGGTATGGCTGGCTCGGGTCTGCCGACCTCAAGCAGGGACGACCGGCCTCCCTTGCTCATTCTATTCGCAGTCTAGTCCGGGCGACACGGGATGGAACCCGATTTGCTGTTCCATCCCGTGCCGCAGATTCACGAGGTCAGGGCCTTGCGCGAAACGCACTAGCAGCCTGTCGGAGAGGGTTGTCATTCTGAGGAGCGGAGGCGGCGAAGCCGC
>CAYVLO010000232.1:0-5448 GCA_964452125.1 uncultured Anaerolineaceae bacterium
CACCACCCAAGAGGTGTAACGAACTCACCCAGAAAGTTGAAATACACCCGATTGCTGGAGGCACGCGTCTCTAACTTGCGTCCAGCAGGTCCTGTGGTATAATCGAGATAGAGCGGCAGAGGGTGTTCTGGTCCGCCTTGGGTTGCTAGAGAGGAGGAGACCATGATTCAAGTCTCGATTGAGAGTGTGCGAGCCAGCTTGCTATCTCAGCACCGGGTTGTGGTCCTCAAAGAAGAGGGGATGGAACGCTACCTGGCAATCTGGATCGGCCCATACGAGGCCGATGCCATCACGATCAAGCTTCAAGGGGTAGAGGTTGCCCGGCCACTGACCCACGATCTTTTGCAGCAGAGCATCGCCAAGCTCGATGCCACGATCTCTCACATCGTGGTCAACGATCTGCACGATGATACCTTTTATGCGCGGGTGGTGATGGATCGGGGCGGCGAGCGAATCGAGCTGGATTCACGGCCCAGCGATGCCATTGCCCTGGCGGTGCGGGTTCAGGCGCCGATCTTTGTCGCCGAGTCGGTGATGGAGCGGGCTGGCGTGGTGCCCGATAAAGAGATCGACCTCGATGCCTTGACGCCCGAGGAAGAGGAAAAGCTGGCGCCCTATCGGGATTTCATCGAAGGGTTGGACCTGGGCGATCTCGAGAGTTAGCCGGTTCCAGACCACCAACCGGTGAGGGTAGACAGGGCGCCGCTGGCGGCGCGGCGCGATAGAGGCAAGCTTGCAGGCAAGGCTCCTGCTCGATGATCGAGTGTCGACGGGAGCCTGTTTTGCGCGACAGATGGAGACAAGCGTGAGGAATGTGAACCGTGGTAGAAAGTAGTCGGATCGATCGGCTGCCGCCGCAGAACATCGAAGCCGAAGAGGCCGTCCTGGGGTCCTTGCTGATCGATGCGGATGCCATTATTCGCGTCGCAACCATTTTGCGATCCGAAGATTTCTATCGAGAAAAGCACGGCTGGATCTATGAGGCGATCCTCGACCTGCACGAACGGCGCGAGCCGGTCGATCTCTTGACCGTTTGCGACGAACTGGAGCGGCGGGAGCAGCTCGACGAGGTGGGCGGCACGGTCTTTGTGACCTCGCTGGTGAACGCGGTGCCCACCTCGATCCATGCCGAGCACTATGCCCGCATCATCGAGAGAGCCGCCACCCGCCGGCGGCTGATCGATGCCGCCGCCCAGATCGCAGCCCTTGGCTACCAGGAGGCCGACGACGTCGGCGAGGTGGTCGACCGGGCGGAGCAACTCTTGTTTGGCGTATCGGAGCGGCGGATCTCCCGCGACCTGGTGCCCATCAAGCAGGTGCTTAGCGACTATTACGACCGCATCGAATACCTCACCCGCCATCAGGGGGAGGTGATCGGCATTCCCACCGGCTTTGCCGACATGGACGGGTTGTTGGGAGGCTTGCAGCGTTCGGACATGATCATCCTCGCCGCCCGCCCCAGCGTCGGCAAGACCAGTCTGGCCTTGAGCATCGCCCACAAAGCGGCCCTCAAGTTTAATCAGCGGGTGGCGTTTTTCAGCCTGGAAATGTCCTCCGAGCAGGTGGTGCAGCGCCTGATCTCGGCCGAAACCGGCATCGACTCGCAAAAACTGCGCCGGGGCAAAATCGCCGACGACGAATGGGCTCGCTTTATGAAAGCCACCAGCGATCTATCCGAGACCCATCTATACATCGACGACACGCCCGGCATCTCGGCCCTGGAGCTGCGCACCAAAGCCCGACGGTTGCAGGCCGAATTTGGCATCGACCTGGTGATGATCGACTATTTGCAGTTGATGCGCGGCGACACCCGGTCGGAGAACCGGGTGCAAGAGATCTCGTCCATCTCGCGCTCGATCAAGGCCCTGGCGCGCGAGTTGAACGTGCCGATCCTGGCCCTTTCGCAGCTCTCTCGTGGGGTCGAATCGCGCACCGACAAGCACCCGATCCTCTCCGACCTCCGCGAGAGCGGCGCCCTGGAGCAGGACGCCGACGTGGTGATCTTTATCTACCGCGACGAACTCTATAACGAGAACACAGAGCGCAAGAACATTGCCGATGTGATCATTGCCAAACACCGCAATGGCCCCACCGGCGTCGTATCGCTGTACTTTAAAAAAGAGCTGGCCCAGTTCCGCGAAGCCGAGCTACGCAACAAGGAGATCGACATCTACTAATGACGATGCGGCGATTGGCGGCCGTCCTGGCGCCTGTGGGGGTGGGGTTGCTGGCCCTGTTTGTCTATATCCAGACGTTGCTGCCCGGCGTGGGCTGGGGCGACATCGCCCGCTTTCAATATGTGGCCCAAGTGTGGGGCATTCCCCATCGTTTTGGCTATCCGCTGTACATTGCCCTCAGCCGCCTCTTTGGCTACCTGCCCATCGGGACGCTGGCCTATCGCATCAATCTGATGTCGGCCCTGTTTGCAGCGCTGGCGGCAGTGATGGTGTATTTCATCGTCATGCGCCTTGTCGACGATTGGGTGGCAGCCGCGTCGGCGGCGCTGTCCTTTGCCTTCTCTCGGGCCTTGTGGGGTCAGGCCGTAGTGGCCGAAGTGTACACGCTCAACGCCTTTCTGATCGGGGCCGTGGTGTGGGTGCTTTTGGCCTGGCACCAGACGGGCAAGCTGGGACTGCTGTACCTGGGCATCGGCCTGTACGCCCTGAGCTTTGGCAACCACATGACGGTGGTCACCCTGATTCCCGCCGTGGTCTTTGTGATCCTTGTCACCGACCATCGGGTGCTTCTGGACCCCAAAAAACTGGCGGTGATGGCGGGCCTGGTGGTGTTGGGCAGCTTGCAGTACCTGTACGTGATCCTCCGCGCCCACCAGCAACCCCTGCTCAACGAGTTGGGCCCCTTTTCGTGGAGGGGCTGGATCCATTGGATGACGCGCAACCGCTTCCCTGGGCAGTTCTTTGGCTTTACGCTGGGGGATCAACCGGACCGGATGCGGATTTATCTGGAATTGCTGGAAAAGCAGGTCTTTCGCTGGGGCTATATTCTGGGATGGATCGGCGCATGGGAGCGGCTCAAGGCCCACTGGAAGAGCTTTGGGTTTCTGGCGTTGGTGGCCTTGGGCATCTATGGCTTTGCGATGAACTATGGCGGCATCACCTTCCGCATCTATCTCATCCCATCATACCTGATCTTTTGCGTGTTCCTGGGCTGCGGCCTGAGTGCAGTACGCCATTGGCTGGCCGATTTCGTGGGCCGGTGGCCGAACTGGTTGGCCACACCGGTGAACCTGGCATTGGTCGTCGTGATCTTGCTCATGCCCGTCTACCCGCTGGCGCAGAACTGGGCCGAGGTGGACGAGAGCGACAACACCTATTATCACGACGTAGCCTGGAGCTTTATCAACCAGGTCGAGCCCAACTTTGCGCTGGTCGATTCCGAACCACGGTACGACGATCTGGAAGCCATCCTCTACGTGGCTTGGGCCGAAAAGGGGTGGACCAGCGCCCGGCGCATCACACCCGGCGCGATTGACCAATGGCTGGGCCAGGCGCCGGTCTATGCCTGGTATGGCGACCAGGACATCCCTGAGCGTTATATCCAGGAAGAAATGCCCGATCTGCCGGGCTTTGCCCGCATCGTGGGCGTGAAAGAGTAACCAAGATGAAAGGGTTTGGCGGCTTTCCTTCTGGCAAGCAACCGTATACACCGGTGCCCAACCTCTTTTTCAGCGAGGTTCTGCCCGAGATCGATCACCTGGGCGAACTCAAGATCACCCTGCATGTCTTTTGGCTGCTGGCGCAACGCAAGACCGAGCGGCCTTGTGTCAGTCGTGAGGAATTGGCCGGCGATCGCCGCCTGATGCAGGGCCTGGCCTCGGCTGAGATGCGACCCCAGGAAGCGCTGCGCGATGCGTTGGAGCGGGCCGTGGCCCGGCGCACATTGCTGCATGTGACCGCCGGTGAGGGAGGGGACCGGAGCGACTGGTATTTCGTCAACAGCCCAAAGGGGCGCCAGGCCGTCGAGGACCTGTTGGCCGGCAAATGGACGCCGTCCAGTTCCGACGAGCCGGTTCGCCTGGAAGAGCAGCGCCCCAACATCTTTGTGCTCTATGAACAGAACATCGGCCCTCTGACGCCCCTGTTGGCCGAAGAGTTGATGGAGGCCGAGGACACCTATCCCGGCCCGTGGATCGAAGAGGCCTTTCGCGAGGCTGTGGAACTAAACAAGCGCAGTTGGCGGTACATCCTGCGCATTCTGGAGCGCTGGACCACCGAGGGACGAGAGGATGAGGGATCTCGACAAAGGAAAGAAGGGGACTGGCGGCGATTCGTCGAAGGGGAATATGCCGACTATATCGAACACTGAGCAACCAAGCGCCGAGTGCCCCATTTGCGGGGGCCTGGGCTATGTCCGGGAGAATGTGCCCATCGGCCATCCCGATTTTGGCAAGATGTTTCCCTGCCGCTGCAAAATGGCCGAGCTGGAAAAACAGCGCATGGATCAGCTTTTGGTCATGAGCAACCTGGGGCATCTGACCCACATGACCTTTGACAGCTTTCGTCCCGATGGCTATGGCCTGCCCCCCGAACAATCGCACAAACTGCACCTGGCGTTCGATCTGGCCCGCCAGTACGCCGACCACCCCAAAGGGTGGCTGCTGCTGTTTGGCGGATATGGGTGCGGCAAGACCCACCTGGCGGCAGCCATCGCCAACCAGGTCCTCTCCCGCGGGCAGCCAGCCCTGTTTGTCGTGGTGCCCGATCTGCTGGATCATCTGCGGGCCACCTACAGTCCCCACAGCGTGGTGACCTACGACGACCGCTTTGAGGGAATTCGGAACGCACCCCTGTTGATCCTCGACGACCTGGGCACCCAGAGCAGCACCGCCTGGGCGCAGGAAAAGCTGTTCCAGATCCTGAACTATCGCTACAACGCGCACCTGCCCACCGTCATCACCTCCAACCAGCAGTTGGACGAGATCGACCCCCGCATCCGTTCGCGCATGGTCGACCCGGGGCTGGCGGTCATCATCAACATCGAGGCGCCGGACTTTCGCCGGGGCGGCGCGGCGATCGATCAATCCGAACTGTCGAGCCTGTCCTTGCTGGGCGACATGACCTTTGATAGCTTTAGCCTGCGCGAAGGGGACGACCTGGATCCCGAAGTGCGGGAGAATCTGCACCATGCGCTCCAAATCTGCCGGGAGTTTGCCGCCGAGCCCCACGGTTGGCTGGTGCTGACGGGCGTGTATGGCTGCGGCAAGACCCACCTGGCGGCGGCCATGGCCAACGAGCAGCGGCGCCAGGGCAAGAGCGCGCTGTTTGTCGTGACGCCTGACCTGCTCGACCATCTGCGGGCGACCTTTAGCCCGATGAGCCCTGTGCGCTTTGACAAACGATTTGATCAAGTGCGCACGGCGTCTTTTTTGGTCATGGACGATCTGGGTACCGAAAGTGCCAGTCCATGGGCCTAGGAAAAGCTCTATCA
>CAYVLO010000233.1:0-5446 GCA_964452125.1 uncultured Anaerolineaceae bacterium
GTCAATGTTGATTTGAGCGCGATGTCGCCAGATGTCCGCGAGGCGACCCTGACGGCCTTGGAACAGGCCGGTTTTCTGTGGGTAAGGCAGCGCTTTGCCTGGGACCAAATTGAGCCGGAGCCCGGCGTTTTCGACTGGATGGTGTACGACGCCATCGTCGATGACCTGGCCCGGCACGGAATCACGGTGATTGCTCTGCTGGACGGGTCACCCGAATGGGCGCGGGATAGCAGAGACCATGCCAACCCCCTGGCGCCGCCGGTGGAAAGCCGCAGTCTCGGCGATTGGGCCGAGGCTGTGGCAACGCGTTATGGATCTCGTATCGACGTGTACCAGGTGTGGGACGAGCCGAATATCTCCCCTCACTGGGGGGCGCGAGAGATATCACCGGTGGGTTATGGTCACCTGTTGCGCGAGGCGGCGATGCGCATCCGCGCCGCCGATCCGGGAGCGACCATTCTATTGGCCGCCCTGGCGCCCAACGGGGAAGGCGGCGGAGCAAACCTCAGCGAACTGGCGTTTCTGGAGGCCCTCTATCAGTGGGGGGGGGCGGAATGGTTCGATGGGGTGGCTGTGCAGCCCTACCCGTTTGATCAGCCTGTGGAAGCAGCAGCCGATCCGGTTGCGTTGAATTGGAATCGCGCCGCTTTGGTTCGAGACGTGATGGCCCGGCATGGGGATGCCGGGACGGCAGTGTGGGCTGTAGCCTTTGGCTGCCAGGGGGGTGGGCAGGTGGCGACGTCGTTGGTGCGCCAAGCCCGCGTCGAGTGGCCGTGGATGGGTCCTATGCTGTGGTCGGCCTGGTCGCCTACGGACCCGCATGGCGAGTATGCGCTGACGGATTCAAATGGCAGTAAGGGGCCGGTTTGGGATGCGTTGAGCGAGTTGGCCGGAGCGCAGGCCGTGGCTTGGCCGGGCGCGTATAGAGCCGATCATCCCAGTGGACAATATCAAGGTGACTGGCGAGTCACGCCCGGTGGTGCGGATATTGGCGGCAGCAGGGATCGGCTTGGCATCTCGTTTTTCGGTACGCGCCTTGACCTGCGCGTGCGACGCGGGGAGTATCGCGCTTTTCTCCGGGTGACCGTCGATGGGCAACCTGCTAATAAGCTGCCGCGTGATTCGGATGGGCAGGCGTATGTGGTATTATACGATCCTTTGGGCGATGTGGCCACAGTCACGGTGGCGCGGGGTTTGGCCGATGGCCCGCATCGCGCGGAGATCGTGGCCGACCGCGGTTGGGGGCAGTGGGCCATTGTCGGCTGGGCGGTGATGCGAGAGACTCAACGGGATAGCGCATGGCTCTCGGTCCTGTTGGGTGTGTTGGCTGCCGTGATGTTGGGCGTCACAGGGATAGCCGTGAGGTTCCGTTGGGCGAGCATAGCCCACACCCTGGAGCAGATCTTGGAAGGATACCGTCGCCTGGATGTGCGATGGGCTCTGTTGGTGACCGCCGGCGTGGCGTTGACGGTCTATGCGTCGGCAGGGTTGGCGCCCACGCTGGTCGCCATTTCGGCATTGGCCGGGCTCTTGGCGCTGCGACCGGCGACGGGTTTGCCACTCATTGCGCTGGCGCTGCCTTTTTACCAACCGGGTGTGGCGCTGTTGGGCAAGACCTTTTCACTGGTTGAGATCCTGACGTTGCTGACGGCTCTGGGCTGGCTGGTCAATTGCGGTTGGGCCTGGCTTTCGAAGGGCCGCCGTCCGCAGTTGGATTTGGCCTCGTGGTCGAGCTTGGATTGGGCAGTGTTGGCGCTGCTAGTGATCAGCGCCCTGTCGATTCTCTGGGCGGACCACACCCGCGAAGCGGCGCGTGAATTCCGCACGGTGGTGCTTGAGGCAGGCCTGTTTTACGCCTTGCTGCGGGCTCACGTTCAAAGAAGACAAGATCTTTGGTTGGTGGTCGATGCCTGGGTCTTGGGCGCGGGGTTGGTGGCTGTGCTGGGCCTGGGTCAGTGGCTCTTTGGCAGCCAACTGATCACGGCGGATGGCGTCTCGCGAGTGCGAGGGCTCTACGGCTCGCCGAATAATCTGGCATTGTACCTGGGTCGGCTCTTGCCGCTGACGCTCTCCCTCGTTCTTTTTGGGGGATGGAGAAAGGCACGTTACGCGCCGCAACTCACACGGCGGTGGGCGTATGGGCTGGCAGGCTTTGTGATGATGGCGGCATTGCTGCTTACCTATTCACGGGGAGCGTGGCTTTTGGGAATCCCGGCGGCGGTCCTATTTTTGGCGGCTGTCCGGGGCCGCAAGACGTTCGTTGTCATTGGGGTGGCGCTGGTCGTTGTAGGGATTCTGGGCATTGCACTGGTGGGAACGGATCGCCTGACCTCCTTGTTGGATACGTCGGGAGGAACAACCTTTTTCCGTTTGCAGTTGTGGCAATCGAGCTGGGCCATGGTGCGCGATCATCCCCTGTTGGGGGTGGGGTTGGACAACTTTTTGTACGCCTACCGATCGCACTATGTATTACCCACGGCCTGGGAAGAGTTTAACCTTTCGCATCCTCACAATCTGGTGTTTGATTTTTGGTTGCGGTTGGGTGTCTTGGGCCTGGTAGTGGGATTCTGGCTTTTGGTGTCGTTTGGGCGGCGCGGCTGGCGTTTGTATAGGCGGCTGGGCGAGGGTGCGGAGCGGGCGTTGATCTTGGGGATGATGGGCGGCGGCGTGTATATGGTTGCCCATGGTCTGGTGGATCATGTCTTTTTTCTGGTGGATTTGGCTTTTGCGTTCATGCTGATGACCGCCAGTATTCAGGCGGTTGATGCGATGGCATCTGGGTTGGGGACAGAAAGCAAGTTGGCGGTCGAACGAGGGGTTGTTGGATCGGCAAAGGTATAAAATCTCATTGGGGGGCGTTTTGGTATGCGCATCTTGATCACAGGGGGAGCTGGTTTCATCGGGTCTCATTTGTGCGATTATCTGCTAGAACGAGGGCATGAGGTGATTGCCATGGACAACCTCAGCACCGGTTCAACGGACAACATCGCCCATTTGATAGGCCAGGATCGTTTTCGGTTCATCAAGCACAATGTGACCGATTACATCTATGTCGAGGGCGGGTTGGATGCCGTCCTGCATTTGGCCTCGTTGCCGAGCCCTGTGGATTACTTGAATTACCCAATTCAGACGTTGAAAGTGGGCGCTCTTGGAACGCACAAAGCCCTGGGTTTGGCCAAGGCCAAGAATGCGCGCTTTTTGCTGGCCTCCACATCCGAGGTCTATGGCGATCCACTGGTCCACCCCCAAACCGAAGATTACTGGGGCAATGTGAATCCGGTTGGGCCACGAGGTGTGTACGACGAGTCGAAGCGATTTGCCGAATCGATGACCATGGCCTACCATCGCCATCACGGGCTCGAGACCCGCATTGTGCGCATCTTCAATACCTATGGACCGCGGATGCGCCTGGATGATGGCCGGGTCGTCCCCAATTTCATCCGGCAAGCCATCCGGGGTGAGCCGTTGACGGTGTACGATGATGGCCAGCGGACCCGCAGTTTCTGCTATGTCTCTGACCTGGTGGAGGGCATGGTTCGGTTGCTGATGTCGGCTGAGGCGAGCCCGGTCAACCTTGGCAACCCGTCGGAGATGACGATCCTGCAATTTGCCCAAAAAGTCCTGGAAGTCACGGGCAGTTCGTCAGAAATCGTTTTTGTGCGACCGCGGGACGAGCGTACTCAGGACGATCCCATGGTTCGCCAGCCAGATATCAGCCGGGCGCGCCAGGTTCTGGGCTGGGAACCTGTGGTCTCGCTGGAAGAAGGACTGGAAAAGACCGTTGACTATTTTCGCACGCGGTTGGGAAAATAGAGCCACGCTCTTGGAGTGGGCCGCGCTCTTTTGCCTGCTCGTCGGGCTGGGAGTGACGATCGCCAGGGCGCCGCTGACCTGGGCTGTCGGTTTGGTGGTCGGTCTGGTCGCTGTGGGCGCGACGTTGATCCGACCGGCGCTGGGTGTACTGCTGGTGGTGCCAGCGGTACCCTTTGGCAGCCTGCGCCAGGTGTCGTTGGGCGCGATGAACGTGGGCGCTACTGAGGTCCTGGTGGGGCTGGTGGTGATTGCGTGGCTGGCGCGGATGGTCGCCCGGCGGGAGATCCGAATCGAGTGGCCTGCGCTATCGCTCCCTGTGGCTGTGTTCATGGGAGTGCTCCTTTTATCGACGCTAGGGAGTGCGTCCCTGCCGCACAGTCTGAAAGAATTGATCAAGTGGGCCGAAGTTCTCGCACTCCTTGTGTTGGTGTCGACCGAGATTCGAGGAAAGTGGCAGCGGGCGCTGATTGTCGCTGTGCTCGGAACGGGTGCGCTGGCGGCGTTGCAGGGTATCTACCAATTCCTTTTTCAGGTTGGGCCAGAGAGTTTTGTTCTGTTTGGCCGCTTCATGCGCGCCTATGGCACCTTTGAGCAACCGAATCCTTTTGGCGGGTACCTGGGTCTGACGCTGCCCATAGCCTTTGGGGTCGTGGTTGCTGCCGTGTGGCCCTCAGCACAACGCGCACGCCGAAGGTGGCTGTTGTTGGCTGCCGGGTGTGGAGGGCTCATGTTGGCCGCATTGGTGATGACTTGGTCGCGCGGGGCCTGGCTGGGTCTGGCTGCGGCTGTGGGGACCATGATCTTGACCGTGGTGGTTCGAAGGGGCCGGGCTGCCTTGTGGGTCACGGTGCTGGCCATGCTGGTGAGTTATGGCCTGTTAGCCGGGGGCGCGGCCCGTATTCCACCGTCGATCGTGGAGCGATTTAGCGACCTCGTGCCTTTTGCCGGGGTAACCGATGTGCGGGGTGTCGAAGTAACCGACGCTAACTTTGCGGTGGTCGAGCGCATGGCCCATTGGCAGGCCGCCCTGGCCATGTGGACGGATCATCCGTGGCTGGGTGTGGGGATCGGCAACTATGAGGTGGCCTATGGCGAATACGCGTTGCCCTTGTGGTCGGATCCTTTGGGACATGCCCACAATTACTATTTGAACATCGCGGCCGAAAGTGGAGTGCTGGGGTTGGCGGCCTATCTTTTGTTGTGGGGGACGGCGCTGGCAGTGGCCTGGCGGGCGACCGCCTCATCCGCTGGCTGGGCCTGGGGAATCGCTCTGGGCATCTTGGGGGCGCTGGTCCATCTCGCGGTGCACAATCTATTCGATAATCTTTTCGTGCACGGGATGTACCTGCACATCGCCATTTTGCTGGGAATTCTATCCTCGTTGCGCAAAGGGACTGGGGACATTGAGCCGAATTGAAACCGTGATTGAAAATCATCGTCTGCTGAAGGGACTATCGGCCTGGGCCGCGCAATTGCCGCTGGTGGGGCCAGTTTGGTCCAAAATGCTGAAAAGGCCGAAGGAACTGGAGCGCTTTGTCAAGTTTGCCCTGGTGGGCATTTTGGGCATGGTCGTCGATTTTGCTGTATTGAATGTCATGAAACTCGTCTTTGAGGGGATGGGCTTGGGCGAAGG
>CAYVLO010000234.1:0-465 GCA_964452125.1 uncultured Anaerolineaceae bacterium
CCACGACCTGGGCGAGTATTATACTCCAGATTGGCTGGCCGAGCGCCTGCTCAACCAGGTTGGCTACCAGGGTGAAAGCACCAAGCGAGTGATAGATCCCGGGTGTGGCAGCGGCACCTTCCTCATCCTCGCCCTGAAACGCCTGCGCCAGTTCGCTGCCGACCATTTGATTGCCCCGACGGAAGTGCTGGACGCGGCGCTGCACAACGTGGTCGGCTTTGACCTGAACCCACTCAGCGTGATTGCCGCCCGCACCAACTACCTTCTAGCCCTAGGCGACCTGCTGCGCTACCGGCGCGGGCCGGTGGACCTGCCGGTGTACCTGTGCGACAGCATCTTGACCCCCACAGAGCGGGCCGACTTGTTCGGCAAGAGCTATCGGCTGCATACCGTGGTGGGCGACTTTGAGGTCCCCGGTGAGGTAGTGGCTGCCGGAGAGATGGGACCACTGTCCGCACTCCTGGA
>CAYVLO010000234.1:475-5437 GCA_964452125.1 uncultured Anaerolineaceae bacterium
GCAACGACTATGCGCCGGACGAGTTCCTGGCGCGAGCCCACCGCGAACTCACGCTCACGCAGCCGATGACTGAGACCGTCCTGGAAGCCCTGTACCGCCGCTTGCTCCAGCTTCAAAAGGAAGACCGCAACGGTATCTGGGCGCGGCTAATCAAGAACGCCTTCGCCCCGGCCCTGGTAGGCCGCTTCGACTTTGTCGTCGGCAACCCACCCTGGGTAAATTGGGAAAGTCTGAGCGACGAGTACCGGGACGCCACCAAGCAACTGTGGATCGACTATGGTTTGTTCAGCCTCCAAGGTCACGCGGCGCGCCTGGGCGGAGGGAAGAAGGACCTGTCCATGTTGTTTGCCTATGCCTCGATGGACCGCTACCTAAAAAAGGACGGTAAGCTGGGCTTCGTAATGACCCAAACGGTCTTCAAGACCAAAGGCGCAGGTGACGGCTTCCGGCGCTTTAGGCTGGGCGAGAAGGGGGAGCATATCCGTGTGCTCCACGTGGACGATTTATCGCGGCTGCAACCTTTTGAGGGCGCCACTAACCGCACCAGTGTCATGATCTGCCAGCGCGGGGAAAAGACGCGCTATCCAGTGCCCTATACTCTGTGGAAAAAGGGAACCGGCAGTGCCCGCGTCGACATCGACAAACCTTTAGTCGATGTGCTGGCCGAGACAATGCGTTCGCACCTCTGGGCGGAGCCAGTGGATATCAAGAAGTCAACTTCACCTTGGATGACCGCACGAAGGGCCGCACTCAAGGCACTGGAACAGGTGCTTGGTCCGGCCGCTTACCAGGCACGAGCGGGCAGTTGCACCTGGGCAAACGGCATTTACTGGGTCAAGGTGATTGATCGACTCCCCGATGGGCTCATTTTGATAGACAATATGGAAAGCATTGGTAAGCGAGACATCACCAGTGAACAGGCAGCCGTGGAACCCGATTTGGTTTACCCTCTTTTGCGCGGCCGAGACGTGCAGCGATGGCGCTCGGGATCTTCTGCCCACATATTGCTTGTACAGGATCCCGAGACGCGCAAGGGCTACGAGGAAAAGCAGATGCGTATCGAGTATCCGCATCTCTACGCCTACCTCAAACGCTTCAAAAAGATATTGGTCAGCCGCAGCGGTATGAAGCGCTATTTTGATCCCGAGAAAGATCCGTTCTATTCGATCTACAATGTCGCACCCTACACCCTTGCGCCGTACAAGGTAGTTTGGCGGGAGCAAGCCAGTGCTCTCACTGTTGCCGTGGTGGGCAGTAAAGAAGGTAAAGTGATTGTACCCGATCATAAACTTATGCTTGTGCCGTTTGACAATGAGCAAGAAGCGCATTACGTTTGCGGAGTTTTGGCCTCAGTTGTCGCACGACTAGTAGTCAAGTCATACGTCGTGTCTGTGTCAACGTCAACGCATGTGCTTGAATACATCGCTGTACCGCATTTTGATGCGGGCAATCCTGTCCACACCCGACTGGCAGCGTTATCGCAGGAAGCGCACCGGTTAGCGGCGGCGGGCGACAAAGACAGCTTGACAGCTGTCGAGAAGCAGGTGAACCAGGCGGCGGCGGAGTTGTGGAACATCACGGACACCGAGTTGCGAGAGATCCGGCGCTCGCTGGCGGAATTGGCTTAAGTCGGCCCACGGCCCGGGCTGGACGGGCGACTGACGCGGGGATGGTCCCCCAGCACCTGGTATACCACACCTGCCCTGTCCATGGCCACTCGCTGGCCGTTGAAAAAGTAGTACTTGGTGGCTCGGCTGCCGCCCAAAAGCCTCAGGTCGTCCAGGTCGTAATGGCCGCGGACGATGAACCACTTGACCGTCTCTGCGCCGACCTTCAGTGGGATAACGTCACGAAAAGAAACCACAAACGCAGACAACGCAAACCCGCGCACGCGCGTGCAAACGCACCACTCAGATCTCCATCCACAACCCAATTGGGGACTTGACAGACAACCGCTTTGGGTGTATACTCCATGCAGTTTGTGGAATATTCAAGAAGAGGAATCAATGGTCAGGAACGCAAGCGGATTCAAAACTCAGGCGCAACTTTTCCGGGCGCTATCGCACCCGGTCCGTCTGCGCATCCTCGATATCCTGTCCCGGCAAGAAGCGTGCGTGTGCCACCTGTCCGCGATCTTGCGCCAGCGCCAGCCCTACGTTTCCCAGCAACTGGGAACCCTGCGCGAGGCCGGGCTGGTCATCGACCGCCGCGATGGCACGCTGATCTACTACCGCCTGGCCAATGAGCACCTGGCCCACTTGCTGGACGAAAGCAAGACAGTGATTCAGGCGCTCTACGGGCAAGATCTGGCCTTTCCCCAGGAACCGGAAGAGGCGCTGGAGAACTGTCCTTGCCCGCGTTGCCGACCCTAATTGTTTTTATTTTGGTCATAAATATTCAAATCTTTGAATATGGACGATTCGCCGCTGCGCAGTTCATAAAGGGAGGATGAATGTCAATCGGAGACTGGATCATCACCATGCTGCAATCGGGCGCCGGAAGCCTCGCTTCCTACCTGGCAGCCCACGTCCTGCTCTGCCTGGTGCCAGCCTTTTTCATCGCCGGCGCCATGACCGCCCTGATCCCCAAGGAGGCGATCACCCGCTACCTGGGGCGCGACGCGTCGCCGTGGGTTTCCTACCCCATGGCAGCCGTCGGTGGCTTTGTGCTGGCCGTATGTTCCTGCACCATCCTGCCCCTCTTTGCCGGCATCTACCGCCAGGGCGCCGGGCTGGGCCCGGCCATCACCTTTCTATTCGTGGGACCGGCCATCAACATCCTGGCCGTCACCTACACCGGGGTGGCCATCGGCCTGGATATCGCCGTGGCCCGCGTCCTCCTGTCGGCAATCTTTGGCATCGGCATCGGCCTGATCATGGCCTTTATCTTTCGCCGGGACGACGCCCGCGCTGCCGCGCAGGTTCGTAACCAGGCCGCCACGGGCGGGGCCTTTGGCGCCGGGGCCAGCATCAAGCGCGCGTCGCTGATCTTTTTGCTGCTCCTGCTGGCCGTGCTCATCGTCGGCACCCTGGCCGTGGACCTGTTCACCACCAGCTACGCCGACCTGACGCTGCCCCTGGGCAACACCGAACGCTGGCAAGCGACCCTCGACCGGTTGGTGCCCCACGACGCCACCCAGGGCGAGGAAGGCGTCTCGGTGCAGGGCGCGCTGCTCATCGGCCTGCTGGCCCTCATCGGCCTGACCGCCTGGAAGGGGTTGAACACCATCGACGAGGGCTTTAACCGCTGGTCGTGGGTGGCCCTGGGCCTCATCGCCCTGACGCTGCTGGTGGCCGCCCTGCGCTTTACTCCGGCGGCCAACGGCCTGGGGGTCGGCATCACGGGGCGCTTTATCGGCGAGCTGATCGTGCTGGCCGCCGTGGGCCTGGTGGCCTGGAAGTGGCTGGACGAGTACGAGGTCCAGGAGTGGCTGTGGGAGATGTGGCGCTTTGTCAAGCAGATTTTCCCCCTGCTCATCGTCGGCGTCTTTATCGCCGGCATGGTGCGGGTCATCATCCCCCGCTCCCTCATCGAGACCCTGGCCGGGCAGAACACGATCCTGGCCAACTTTGTAGGCGTAGTGTTTGGCGTCTTCATGTACTTTCCGACGCTGGTGGAGGTGCCCATCGCCAACATGTTCCTGGGGCTGGGCATGCACCGCGGGCCGCTGCTGGCCTACCTGATGTCGGACCCCGAGCTGAGCATTCAGAGCATCCTGATCACGTCCAAGATCATCGGCAACAAGAAAACGTGGGTGTACGTGGGCTGGGTGGCCCTGTTCAGCACTCTGGCCGGGTTGATCTTTGGCGCCTGGGTGGACGGCGCCAGCCTCTGGCTCATCGGGCTCTACCTGGCTGCCTTTGTGGCGGTGCTGGCCGGCGCGCTGTGGCTGATCGGTCGCCGGTCGGCCCCGGCCCAGGCGCCGGCCGAGGTCCAGTAGCCCGTTTGGAGGAAGGCTCGAAATCCTGCAGGGGATTGGTCCTATCAGAAACCCGATGCGAGGTCGTGATCGCCGCCTATCACGGCGCATCGAACAGGGGACCATACAACAGATGAGGAGGGTTTGATGAAAGTCAAGGTTTTGGGGACGGGCTGTCCCAACTGCAAGCGCCTGGAAAAGGCGACCCGCGACGCCCTGGAGGAGATGGGCGTCGAGGCCACGCTGACCAAAGTGACCGACATGGTGGACATTCTGTCCTACAACATCCCAGCCACGCCGGGACTGGTCATCGATGGCAAGGTCGTGTCGTACGGGCGGATTCCGCCCAAGGACGAGCTGACGAGCATGATCGCGACGGCTCTGTCGGCTGAGGAATAGAGGTTCCCCCTGGGGGACACAAGAAAAGGAGAGGAGGTGACACGTTGCTGCAAATCAAAGTGTTTGGCACCACGCCGCCTTGCGCCAACTGCCAGCGCGCCGAGCGGGAAGCCCTCAAGGCCGCCGCCAAGTTCCCAGGCCAGGTAGAGGTCGTCCACCTGGACGCCCTGGGGCCCGAGGCGCAGGCCTACGGGCTGATGGTCACACCGGTTGTTGTGCTCGGTGAGAAAGTGGTGAGCGCCGGCAAGGTCGTGCCTGCGCCCAAGCTCATTCCGATGATCGAAGAAGAACTGAAGCAAGGAGGCTAACATGGTCAAATTGGAAGTTTTTTCCGGCGATCCACCCTGCCCGGGCTGCGTCGCCATCATCGAGCTGGCGGAAAAGGTCGCCGCCAAGTATCCCGGCGAGCTGGAGATGACCGTACTCAAGGGCCAGGAGGCCATGGCCAAGTTCGAGGAGTACAAGCTGTTCTGCGTGCCGGCGGCCGTGGTCAACGGCTCCATCCGCATCGAGGGCATGTGCCCCAGCGAAGCCACACTCAACAATGCACTGCGGGAAGGTGGGCTATGTCTAAAATAAGGATCGAAGCCTTCGTGTCCATCCCGCCCTGCTCCGGGGGGGTGGCGGTCAAGCGACTCCTGAAA
>CAYVLO010000235.1:0-5423 GCA_964452125.1 uncultured Anaerolineaceae bacterium
CTCGCTGCTGTTAGGCAGCCAGTCGTACGAGGTGCTGGTGCAGCAAGCCGGAGACGAGTATACGATCACGTTGGACGGAGATCGGTTCACGGTGCGCGTGGCCGACGAGCGTCACGCACGCAGCAGCCAGGGCCAGACCTACGGCCAGCGAGGTACAGCGCCCGGCGGCGCCGCGGATCGCCAGGCAGCCGAACAGGGAGCGGTGATCAGCCCCATGACCGGCGTGCTGCTCGAAGTCCTGGTCCAAGAGGGCCAGGTGGTAGAGGTGAACGACCGGGTCGCGCTGCTGGAGGCCATGAAGACGGAGAACGTGATCCGCGCCTCTCGCAGCGGCGTCGTGCGCGACATCCAGGTGACCGCGGGGCAGACACTGCGCATGGATGCCGTCATCTTGTATATCGACGAACCACAGAGCTGAGCCGGTCACCTGCAAGGGCCGAGAACCCGTCAAGGAGGAACTGCAATGCACATTCGTTTGGACGATCTGCCCGAGATCCGGGAAGAAGGCTACCCGCTGGTCATGAAAAAGGCGATCACTCGCGACCGGCACGGCCCCGATATCAGCATCACCTGGGTCAAGATATGGGGTCACCACCAGCGTATGGTGTGCGATATCAGCGACCGGCCTTATTATATCATCGAAGGGGAGGCTATATTTCAACTGGGCGACGACGAACCATTCCAGGTCCGCGCGGGCGATTTCGTCTTTATCCCTCGTGGCGTGCCTTACGAGTTCAGCGGCCATATGACCTATCTGGTCATGAACGGCCCGGCGTTTCTGTCGGGTTCCGACCAGGTCATCGGCGAGCGACGACTGCCCGGTGATGCCAACCCCTGATCGATCGGCGCCGCCCACCGGTCCAGGAATTCTACACCGTGACCGCGCTCATCTATGTGGTGCTTGTGCGGCTGTCGTCCAAGGGGGTAGCCCAACTTGAGCGCCGGCTTCAATTTGCGTGATAGGAGAATTGACATGAAACTCGGAAATCGTGTGGCCATCGTTACGGGGGGAGCGCAGGGCATCGGGCGCGCCATCGCCCTGGGTCTGGCCCGCGAGGGGGCCGATGTGGTCATCGCCGATATTCAGCCCGACCGCGCCGCCGAAACCGCTGCAGAAGTGGCCGCTGTGGGCCGTCGCTCGCTGGCCCAAGCGGTCGACGTTTCCAGGGTGGCCGACCTGGAGGCTTTGGTCCAGGCCGTACAGACCGAATTCGGCGCCATCGACATCCTGGTCAACAACGCCGGCATCGCCCTGCCCACTCCCTTTCTGGAGACCACCGAGGCCGACTGGGATCGCATCATCGACGTCAACCTCAAGTCGGCCTTCTTTTGCAGCCAGTTGGTCGCCCGGGTGATGGCGGCCCAAGGAAAGGGCGCCATCGTCAATCTGGCGTCTACCTCCTCCTTCGTCGCCGGACGCCAGGAGGTACCCTATGCCATCTCCAAGGCCGGCGTGCGGATGCTGACCGCGGCCGCTGCCGCCGAGCTGGCGCCTTACAATGTCCGGGTCAATGCCATTGCGCCCGGCTTGATCAAAACGCCGTTGACCGCCAAGCATTTTCCCAGCCCCGAGGCCCTGGAAGCGCGGGTCAAAGCCAAGGCGCCCATGGGCCGCGCCGGAACGCCCGAGGACCTGGTGGAGGCGGTCATCTTTTTGTGCAGTGACGGGGCCGATTACGTCACCGGTCACACCCTGGTCGTCGATGGAGGGTGGCTGACCCAGTGACCGCCGACCACGCCCGATTTCAAATCATTCCCGCAGCGAGGAGGCTCTCGTGAATTCGCAATTTGAAACCCTGTTCAGTCCGATCCAGATCGGCGCCATGACGCTCAAGAATCGTATCGCCTTGGCTCCCATGGCCAACTATATGTCAGACGAAAAGGGCACCATGACCCAGCCCCAGATCGATTTCATGGTCGAGCGAGCCCGGGGGGGGGCGGGGTTGATCATCGTCGGTTCGATCTATGTCCAGCATCCCCATGCCCGCTTTGGCGTAGGCCAGTGCGGTCTGTACGAAGACAGTCTGCTGCCTGACTACCGGCGCATGGTGGACGCCATCAAGGCCGAGGGCGCCAAGGTGGCCGCTCAAATTCAGCACTCCGGACGGCAGACCACCCGGGCCGCCATCGAAGGCCAGCAGCCGGTGGCCCCCTCGCCTATTGCCCGCGGCGGCAAGTACAGCGACCAGCCCCGCGAGCTGTCGGTGGCCGATATCCAGGAGACCATCGAGGCCTTTGCCCAAACGGCGCGGCGTTGCGTCGAGGCCGGTTTTGATGCCATCGAGATCCACGGCGCCCACGGCTACCTGCCCTGCGAGTTTATGTCGCCGTTTTCCAACAAACGCAGTGACGCCTATGGCGGCGATCTCGATGGGCGGCTCAAGTTCCCTCTGGAACTTTTGAGCCGGGTCAAAGAGGTCGTCGGTGATGGTGTGCCAGTCTGGGTTCGCGTCATTGGCAGCGAGCTGGTGGAGGGCGGGCTGACCATCGACGATATGGTCCTCATTGCTCAACGACTGGTCGAGGGTGGCGCGGCGGCCATTAGCGTTTCGCGTGGCATCGCCCCCTATTACTGGACGGTGTCCGATTATTACGCCGAGCGCGGCCACAGCGTCCCCTACGCCCAGGCCATCAAGGCCGCCGTTGACGTACCCGTGATGGTCGCTGGACGGATCATCGATCCCGAGCAGGCGGAGACGATTCTGCGAAATGGTCAGGCCGACATGATCAATTTGGGTCGGGCCTTGATCGCCGATCCCCAATGGCCAAACAAGGCAGCCGGCGGCCGGGTGGACGACATCATGCCCTGCATCAGTTGTAACAAGGGCTGCCACGACCCGGCCAAAAAGATCCGCCATACCCTCTGCCTGGTCAATGCCCAGGCCGGCCGTGAACAAGGCTTTGATATCACGCCGGCCGACCCACCCAAAAAGGTGATGATCGTCGGCGGCGGACCGGCAGGTCTCGAGGCTGCCCGTATCGCTGCTTTGCGGGGACACGATGTAACCCTTTATGAGGCCCAACAACACCTGGGCGGGCGTTGGTATCTGGCTTCGAAGGTGCCCTGTAAGGAACATTTCTACAGCGTCATCGAGCACTTTCGCGATCAGGCTCTCAAGCATGGGGCCAAAATCGAACTGGGGCGGACCATCACTGCCGACGATGTGCAAGCCTTGCAGCCCGATGTGGTCGTTCTCGCCACAGGCGCCCTGCCTCTCGTCCCCCCCATTCCTGGCGCCGACCAGCCGTTCGTTGTGACCTCCGACGACATATTAAGCGGCCAAGCCCAGGTAGGTCAGAACGTGGTCATTGTGGGTGGAGGCTCCTGCGGCGCCGAAACAGCCGATTACTTGACCGAGCGCGGCAAAAAGGTGACCATCATCGAAATGCTGGATGCCCTTTGCCCCGACATGCTTCCCGATGCCAAGCACTTTTTGCTGGAGCGACTGGCAGAAAAGCAGGTCGCCCAAATGGTATCCACCAAGGTCGAATCCATCGGCCACCGCCGCGTCCTGGTCAGTCGCCTCGAACCCGGCCTGAATCTCCAGTGGACGGCTTCGCTGGAGGAAGTCGATACGGTCGTTCTGGCCGTCGGCGCGCGGCCCAACCAGGCGCTGGCAGCCGAGCTAGGTCGCCTGGGCATTCCAGTGCAAGCCATCGGCGATTGTATCCAACCCGGCTTTGCCATCGATGCCATCTATCAAGGCGCCAAGATCGGTCGGGAGATCTAGCCATCCGGGAAGATGATTGGCGGTCGCACCCGTGTATTGCAGGCGGCTCAATTGAGGGCCGCCTGACTGGAAAAACCTATATCAACGAGTTTGGAGTAAGAACATGCGTCAGGAGTATAAAGAGGCACTGAGCCGAGCCCGGCAAAGGCGCGAAGCCTTTGCCACCGATTCGGGGGTGCCCTGGGAAGCGGTCTACACACCCGAGGATCTGGAGGACCAAGGCTTCTCATTCGAGAGAGATCTGGGCTACCCCGGATTCTATCCCTTTACCCGGGGCATCAGCCCGGCCATGTATCGCGAAGATTTCTGGATTATGGGCCAGTATTCCGGCTTTGGCTCGGCCGACGAGGCCAACGAGCGTTACAAGATGCTGTTGGCCCAAGGACAAACCGGCTTTTCGGTGGCCTTGGACCTGCCTACCCAGACGGGCTACGACGCCGATCATCCCCTGGTGCTAGGCGAGGTCGGCAAGGTCGGCGTCCACCTGGGTTCGCTGGCCGATGTCGAGCGGTTGTTCGACGGCATCGATCTGGAAAAGGTGCGCCAGATCCGGACAACGGCCAACTCTATCGGCCCAATTTTTCTCGCGTTTTGCGTAGCGGCCTTTGAAAAGCGGGGCATCCCGCCGGCCAACGTCCGCATCTTTATCCAGAACGACGTGCTCAAAGAGTACATAGGACGGGGTACCTATATCTTTCCGCCCGGCCCGTCGGTCAAGCTCTGCACCGACGTAATCGAGTACTGCGCCAAGCACTTGCCCGCCTGGGTACCGCTGGCCATGAGCGGCTATCACATCCGCGACAGCGGCAGCACCGCGGCTCAGGAACTGGCCTTTACCTTTGCCAATGCCCTGGCCTACCTCGAAAGCGCACTGGCGCGAGGCCTGGCAGTCGACGATTTCGCGCCGCAATTGTTCACCTTCCTGGCGGCCAGCATCGACTTTTTGGAAGAGGCCGCCAAGTTCCGCGCCGCCCGCCGCATCTGGGCTCGGTTGATGCAGGACCGCTTTGGGGCGCAAAACCCCGAATCCAAGAAGCTGCGCATCTTTGCCTACACCCTGGGCGGTAACCTGGTCGCCCCCCAGCCGCTGAACAACATCGTGCGGGTGACGATCGAGACGCTGGCCGCCGTGTTGGGTGGGGTGCAGACCATCGCCACCTCATCCTTTGACGAGGCCTATGCCCTGCCGTCGCGCGAGGCGGTCACTGTGGCGCTGCGCACCCAGCAGATCATTGCCCACGAGAGCGGAGTTACCAACTTGGTCGATGCCCTGGGCGGCTCCTACGCCCTGGAACACTTGACCAACTATATCGAGTCCGAGGTCAATCGCATCATCGAGCAGGTCGAGGCATTGGGCGGCGCCGTGGCCTGCATCGAGCAGGGCTACTTTCAGCGAGAACTGGCCAACGCCGCCTATCAGCGCCAGCGAGCCATCGAAAGCGGCGACAAAGTACTGGTCGGCCTGAACCGCTTCCGAGACGACGAGGAGACGAAAATCCCGCTGTTCAAGGTAGACGCCGAGATGGAACGCAAACAGGTGCAGCGCTTGCACGAGCTGCGCGAGTCTCGCGACGCGGACGAGGTAGCCCGCACCCTGGCAGCACTGGAGGACGCGGCTCGTCGCGGCCTGAACATCATCCCGGCGACCATTGAGGCCGTCAAGGCCTACGCCACGCTGGGCGAGATCTGCGA
>CAYVLO010000236.1:0-5422 GCA_964452125.1 uncultured Anaerolineaceae bacterium
GAATTCCATGTCGCACAGCGTGACAAGTAATTCCCACCGAAAGAGATACACTATCGGAATTCGGCGCCAGGGCCGCTGCTTTGTCTCTTAACCGATATGGATTGGCAGAGCCCGCCAAAAGCGCGGACCACCCCCCATTCGCGGGGGCATCCTACTTGTCTGCAAGTCACGGGCTCGCGCGCGCCCGAGATGGTTTGTTGTGCGAGGGGTTTTGTGCTATACTCGGGCAAAGGCGCTCGGCGTCTACCCGGCGCTGTTCCTCAGCGCGCCTCATGACCGACAAGGGACGGCGGGGCGATCTTGAGAGGGTACCGTTCGCACACGGGAGAGCAAGACATGGGCCAACAAACGGGAGAGCGGGGACAAAAACGAATCCAGCGACGCACGGTTTATGGCGATCCGATAGTCCTGGGCGAGCGTAGCCTGGTGCCGGCGGCCGACATGATCACCCTGGGTCAGGCCCGGGGCACCATCGCACAGGACTCGGTAAACGGCTGGGGGTGGGGCGCAGTTCGAATCGTACCTCGGGCCGTGATTGTTCAGGAAGCCGGGGGCGAAGGACGGGTTGAAATCGTCGACGCGACGGCACGGGTGGTCGGCCGGTTGGCCGCGGCGGCGATGGGAGCGTCGGTGGCCCTGGCTATGGCACGGTGGGCCATCGGGTATCTGCGCCAACGAACGGACTGAACTGCTTCTCGCGGGAGGAGGGTGCAGGCGCCGAGATCGTGACGAGAGCAAAGGAGGATGCGATGAGTTTGAACCGATTGTTTGACGTCATCCAGCAGATCAAGGAAGCCGCTGACGTTCGCGCGGCTTTTGGCGAGCCTCAGGTGTTGGAGGACAAGACCATTATCCCCGTAGCCCGGGTCTCCTATGGCATGGGCCTGGGCTTTGGCAGCGGCGAGGCCGAAGGCGAGTTCGCCACCGTGGACGACAGCGGGGGAGGGGGAGGCGGAGCTTCCAGCGCGCCCCTGGGCGCTTTGGTGGTCACCCCCGATGAAGTGCGCTTTGTGCCCAGCCTGGACGTCACCAAGGTGGTGTTGGCCAGCCTGGCAACAGGAGCCTGGGTGATCTATCAATTGGCCAGGACGATGCAGGCGATTTTCGGCCGCAACTAAAGCGAGCGCGGACGAGGCCCGTGGGGAAAGGGGGTCGATCGGCTATGGGTAAAACATGCCTTTGGGGGCTGGCAGCGAGCCTGCTGCTGGTGGTGGCGACGCTGCTGGTTGTGAGCGCGTCGGCCTCTTTTGCTCAGATCCCCGCCGGAGTGCCTTGCCAGGAGGTCACGGGATTGTACGTCGGCTACGAGGCGCCGTCGGTCCACCCCGGTCAGGTGGTGACCTTTACGGGACAGATCGTGAGCGGCACCCTGCCGGTGACCTACACCTGGGACTGGGGCGATGGCGGCTCGACGACACCGACCACTGCCATGCAGGCCGAATGGACGGGAGCCCACTCGTACACAACGACGGGTCTGTTCTCGGTGACGCTGGCGGCCTGGAACCCATGCACGGTCGAGCCGGTGACGGCGACCACAAGAGTCACGGTCACCGCCTGGCCCTGCATCACAGTGACCGACCTTTTCTGGACCTACGAGCCGACCGACGTCCACGCCTACGAGCCGGTATTTCTGAACGCACAGGTGCTCACCGGCAGCATGCCTGTGACTTATACCTGGGACTGGGGCGACGGCTCGCCGCCCGCCGAAGGGGTATTGGCCCTTCCGGCGTTTACAGCGACCCACACCTTTACCCGGGCCCAGGAGTTGACTGTGACCCTGGCGGCCTGGAACGCCTGCACCCTGACGCCCACCACTCAGGCTCACTCTCTCGTCATCGCCCCCTGCCAGGTCGTCACCGGCGCGCAGATCGTCCAGTTTCCCGAGGTGGTGCAGGCCGGACAGGTGGTCACTCTGTCGGCAGGCCTCTCGGGCGGATCGGGTCCCCTGTCTTTTGCCTGGGACCTGGGCGATGGAACCACCGGCTCGGGTCCGATGGTGACCCATGCCTACCCCATTGTCTGGGAGGATGCCAGCTATACGGTGATCCTGACCGCCTCGAACCCCTGCGGCTCGGAGGTCGTCTCGACGCCGATATCGGTCCTGGCCTGGCGAAGGCATACCTACCTGCCCTACGTGGGCAAGGTGATCTCGCCGCCTGGGCCGGCTGCCCATCTGGGCTATGGGGCCAACGTGGCCTCGGCTGACCATGCCACCTACCTGGCCGAGATGGGGTTCGACTGGGCCAAGGGCTTTGCCACGTGGCAGGCCGCGTCCCCTTACGATTGGGTGAACGTGGACAATCAACTGCGCGAGTTCCTTGCCAGTGTGTCGAACGTCCTGATCCGGGTGGGAGGTGATGATCAACACAAGCCACCCCTGACCCCTGCCGAGCGGACCGCCTTCCGGGCCTACGTCCAGGCGCTGGCCCACCACGTGTCGACCACGTGGCGGCCCCAGGGGCTCAAGACGGCGGCCTACGAGATCTGGAACGAGCCTAATTTGGAGTACGAGTGGGGTGAGGCGCCCAACGCGGCCCAGTACACCGCCCTGCTCAAAGAGGCCTACCAGGGCGTCAAAACGGGGGACCCGCAGGCCTATGTGGTCAGCGCGGGGCTGGCGACGACAGGCGGGACGCTGCAAGATAGCGCGGCCGAGCAGGCGGCTGTGGTGGCCTTTGCCCAGAGCCTGTACGGGGTCGAGGCGGTGGTACCCGACCTGACCTTTTTGCAGCAGATGTACCTGAACGGCGCCAAAGGTCACTTGGATGCCCTGGGTACCCACCCCTACGGCGGGGCGGACCCGCCCGAGGTGGCGCCGGCATTGGCCACTGGTCCCATCTATTTCCGGCGCGCCGAAGAGCAGCGTCAGGTGATGCTCGACAATGGCGACCAATCGCCCATGTGGAACACTGAATTTGGCTGGGTGGTGGAAACCAGTTACAATCTCGGCGAGCACGAGTGGATGGAGGTCACCGAGGCTCAGCAGGCCCAATACCTGGCGGACGCCTACGCCTATGCCGACGAGCATTGGCCCTGGATGGGCCCCATGTTTTTCTTTAATCTGGACTTTGGGACGGTGGACTGGTACAAGGTGGAAGATCCGATGCGCTGGTATTCGATCACCTATCGGGTCGATCCGAAAACAAACAGCACCAGTCCTATCCTGTTGCGCCCGGCCTACTACAGCCTGAAGGCCATGCCCAAGAACTCGGCCTGGTAGGCGCCTTGCGGTTGGATGGCCGGGCAGGCCGAGAATCCTTTATCGTGTATTGGAGAGTGTAGAGTCTGTATGCTAAAGCAGTTGATCCATTGTGGAGTGGTGATCCCCGAACCCCCGCCCCCCTTGGGGTTGGTCCTCACCATCCAGGGGGCGCCGCGGGCGCTCACCCCCAAACAGGAGGAGATGGCCCTGGCCTGGGCCAAGAAGCAGGGCACGCCCTACGTGGAGGATCGGGTCTTTGTGGCCAATTTTCTGGCCGATTTCAGCCAGGAACTGGGCCTGGATTGCGCGCTGTCGTTGGATGAGGTGGATTTTGGTCCGGCCATCCGTGTGATTGAAAAGGAACGGGCCGCCAAAGAAGCCCTGACCCGGGAGGAGCGCAAGGCCCTCGCCGCAGAGCGCAAGATCCAGCGCGAGGCGCTGCGCGAGCGCTTTGGCTATGCCATTGCCAACGGCGAGCGGGTGGAATTGGCCAACTATATGGTCGAGCCCAGCGGCATCTTTATGGGCCGGGGCAAACATCCTCTGCGCGGTCGTTGGAAAGAGGGCGCCCATTACAAGGATGTGACCTTGAACCTGAGCCCCGACGCGCCCATTCCCGAAGGGGCGTGGGGCGAGATCGTCTGGCAGCCCGAGTCGCTGTGGGTGGCGCGTTGGAAAGACAAGCTTTCGGGCAAGCTCAAGTACGTGTGGCTGGGCGATACGGCGCCCATCAAACAGGCCCGGGAAGCGCGCAAGTTCGACAAGGCCCACAAACTCCACGATCGGTTGGACATCGTCCGGGCCCGCATCCAAGAAGACCTTTCGGAAGAGGACCCCAAGCAGCGCATGATCGCCACGGCCTGCTATCTGATCGACAGCCTATGCTTGCGCGTCGGTGACGAAAAGGACCCCGACGAGGCCGATACCGTGGGCGCGACCACGTTGCGCCCCGAGCATGTGACACTGCACGAGGATGGCTCGGCCGAATTCCGGTTTTTGGGCAAAGACTCGGTGCTGTGGCACAAAACCATCGATCTGCCTCCGGTGGTGCAGACCAACCTACAGGAGCTGATCGACAACGCCCGCCCATCCAATGCCAGCAAGAACGGGGATCGGGGCCATCCCACGCGCGACAAGCCCCAGATCTTTCCCGATATCAGCAGCCGCGATGTGAACGCCTACCTCTCCAGCATCCAGTCGGGGTTGACGGCCAAGGTGTTCCGTACCCATCACGCCACCATAGCCGTCCGCTCTAGCCTGGAGGAGTCGGGCGTCGAACCCGACGATCCCGAGTACGTCAAGTGGGAGGCGGCCAACCTGGCCAATCTCGAAGCGGCGATGCTGTGCAATCACACCAAACAAGCGCCCGCCAACTGGGCCAACAGCCGCGAGCGAACCAAAGAGCGACAGCAAAAAGCCGAAGAGCGGGTGCAGACCTATCGGGACAAGGCCAGCGAGCTACGCCAGGCTCTGGCCGATCTGCGCGAGGAATCTCGGGCCAAGATCGAAGAGGCGTCGGAGGCTCAGAAACCCAAGGTCCGGGCCCGCTACCGAAAACGGATCGAGTCGGCCAAGGGTCGGCTGGAAAAAGCCCGCGAGCAACTGGAGAGGGCCCGAAATTCGCGGGACAAGATCAAGGCCCAGGCCTCCATCGCCTCCAAAAAGCGAACCTGGAACCTGGGCACCAGTTTAAAGTCCTACATCGACCCGCGGATTTACTATGACTGGGGCCAGCAGGTGGACTATGACGTGCTGGAAAGGTACTATCCGACCACGCTGCGCCGCAAGTTTGCCTGGGTCAAGGCTGACTCGGAGGAGGAAGCCGCCGAATCGAATTCGTCGGGTAAGGATTAGCGCCGCGATCGCAAGAACGAACCCACGCTCGAGATCGAAAAGACGGGCCCCCCTCCGACACAGCGTCGGGGAGGGGGCCCGCTCTCTTGGTGCGATGGCTAGTCGGCTGCTTTGAGCCGGGCCAGCTTTTCTTCGACGGCCTGGGCTTCGGCCCGTAGGTCGTTCAGGTACCCTTCCAAACCGGCGATGCGTTCCTCATGGCTGAAGAATCGTCGTCGGAAACCGGCGTTCACCGATCTGCCTTTGCCCCGAGCGCTGCGACGGGCACCGCGGTGCGGGTGCTTGTGCAGATGATGATGGTGTGGGTGGCTCTCTTCCATTCTATACATTCAATCACCTCCTTTCTTCTTGAAAATAGGCTTCATA
>CAYVLO010000237.1:0-5419 GCA_964452125.1 uncultured Anaerolineaceae bacterium
TATGGCCCACGCGAGCCTAACGTAGGTGAATCCCGACTTGGCAAGCCCCGACCTTGGCGAGGGTACCCTTGCGCCCTCGGACTGAATCTGGTATGATAGGGGTATGACCCAAAATGAATTCCTCAATCGACTCCAGGATCACATCGACATAACGAGGGTGCCCTTTAGCGACCGGGGCTCGCGCCTGCTGGTGTTCAAGGTTCCCGACAAGAGCCAATTGTACATCAAGCTCGCCGAACGCCTGACGGCCATCCAGCCCGGACTGGATACCTACCGCTTCCGCCCCCCGTACATCCAGGACCTCTGCTTTGTGGACGGCGAGGGGATGCCGCTCCCCTATCACCTCACCACCTACCCCCACGTGCTCTTGTTCGAAACGCGGCTGGGCACCTTTTCCATGGCCTTCTATCGGCACGATACGGTGGCGATAGGAATGCCGCCAAACGTGCCCGCCGGGCTCCACTTTCGCGTCAGCACCCAGATGTGGCAGCAAAGCGACGATGGCGGCAGCCTGATGGGGGTGCGCAATCTGGCCTATCGCACCAATGGCCGCGTCCTCCGAAACGAGTTGGGCTTGGAGCGGGAGGCCTATGCGGTCGAATTTGTGGTGGACGGCGGCGAGGATGTGGCCATTCACCTCAACATCCGCAACGACCTGCAACTGGACGGCCAGGCGGTCCCCTTTTCCCAGACGCTGGCGGCGGCCCGGGAACGCTGGAGCGAGTGGTTCTCTCGCGTGCCGTCGGTGGCCGAGCGTTTCCAGGATCACTATTACTATGCCTGGTGGGTGATGAGCAACAACCTGGTCGCGCCTTTGGGACGGGTGGCCCACGAGGCGATGATGCCCTCCAAGGTGCAGTATGTGGGGGTTTGGAACTGGGATGCCTGCTTTCACACCCTGGCCTTTCGCCACGTGGATCCGAACCTGGCCCGCAATCAATTGCGCACCATGCTCGCCTGCCAGTTGCCCGACGGCATGATCCCCGATGCGGTGTACGACGAAGCGGTGGTGGCCGACATCGAGCACCCCTTGCGCGCCGAGGTCACCAAACCGCCCATCATGGCCTGGGCGGCGCTCAAACTGCACGAGATGGACCCCGACCTCGATTTCCTGCAAGAGATCTATGTGCCGTTGGTGCGGTGGAACGCCTGGTGGTTTGCCATGAACGATGACGACGCCGATGGCCTGGCCCAATACAACCATCCCTACTCCTCGGGTCTGGACGATAGCCCATTGTGGGATTATGGGCTGCCGGTCGAATCGCCCGATTTGAACACCTATCTGTGTGTGCAGATGGGCTCTTTGGCCATGATCGCCGAAGCGTTGGGCATGGAAACCGAGGCCGCCATGTGGCGCAGGCGCGCGGCAGCCATTGTCCGCCGCATGATCCAGGATTTTTGGGACGAGGAAGCGGGCTTGTTCCGAGCCATGCACGATAACCAGCCCATTCCGGTGAACACCCCTTTCAGCCTCTACCCCCTGTGGACCGGCCAACTGCCCGATGAAATCCGCAACCGGCTGATCGCCCACCTGACCGATCCGGCCCAGTTCTGGGGACCGTATGTCCTTCCCTCCACAGCGCGCAACGACCCCCACTATGATCCAGAGCGGATGTGGCGCGGCCCCATCTGGGCCAACATCAACTATATTTTCATCGAGGCCCTCCGGCAGGTGGGCCAAGACGCCCTGGCCGACGAACTGACGGAGAAAACGCTGAATTTGATCATGGGCCAACCCGGCATCTACGAGTATTATCACGCCGAAACGGGCGAGCCGCCCCTGACCGCCGCCGAGGCCTTTGGCTGGACGGCGGCCGTCTTTATCGATCTGGCCATTCAGGCCAGCCGCGCCGAGCAGGATCGGCCTGCTGGAGGAGGATGATGGAACGGGATTCAAGCTCGCCGCAACGCTGTGCGGCTTTGCAGACCGAAATTCTGGCCAATCGGGCGCTGATTATCGCGGCCAACCGCGCCCCTGTGACCTTTGTCCAGGGCGAGGGGGACGATCTTCAGATCCAGCGGGGGGGCGGCGGCCTGGTGACGGCCTTGACCGATCTCTGTCGCCAAGCAAAAGACGCCACCTGGATCGCCTGCGCCCGTACCGACGCCGACGCCCAATGGCAGCGGGGTCGTGTGGCCCTCGACGGCGCCACCGAGGTGGGCGTGCAGTTTCTTTCGCCCGACCCGGCGGCCTATGAGGGCTATTACAACGTGATCGCCAACCCCCTGTTGTGGTTCCTGCAGCATTCCATGTGGGATGTGTCGCGGGCGCCGGTCATCGACCGCGCCACCTGGCAGGCCTGGGAGGATGGCTACAAGGCCGTCAATGCCCTCTTTGCCCAGGCCATTGTCCGCCAGGTGCGGGCCGTTTCCCGCTCTACTTTGGTCATGCTGCAGGACTATCATCTTTACCTGGTGGCTCGGCGGGTGCGGTCGGCCCTGCGCCGGCGAGAACGGCCCACGATCCTGCACTTTGTTCACATCCCATGGCCTGGGCCCGAGTATTGGCGCATCCTGCCTCCCACCATGCGCCGGGAAATCCTCGATGGCCTGTGCGCCGTCGATGTGTTGGGCTTTCAGACGCACGAGGATGGCCAGAGCTTTCTCCGCACCTGCGAGTCTTTTCTGCCCCGCGCTTCGGTGAACGTCCGCCGCAATTGGGTGTGGTATCGGAATCACGCCACCCACGTGCGCAGCTTTCCCATCTCGATTGACGTCCAGGCCCTCAGAGACCTGACCCAAACGGACGAGGTGGCCGAGTATGGCCGGGAAATCCAGGACTTGGTGGGCGAGCGCAAGTTGGTGCTGCGCATTGACCGCATCGAGCCGAGCAAGAACATCGTCCGTGGCTTTTTGGCCTTTGAGGAGATGCTGGCGCTGCACCCCGAGCACCGGGGCCGGGTTCAGTTCCTGGCCTTGTTGGTGCCCTCCCGGTTGGATGTGGAGGAGTACCGGCACTATTTGGACGATCTGATGTCCACTGCCGGTCGGGTCAACGCCACCTATGGGACGAGCGACTGGGAGCCGGTGCGGGTGATGGTCGGCGAGAGCTATCCCCGGGCCGTGGCGGCCATGCAGCTCTACGACGTCCTGCTGGTGAACTCGATTGCCGATGGCATGAATCTGGTGGCCAAGGAGGGACCGATCGTCAATCGGCACGATGGCGTGCTCGTCCTTTCGGAGCGAACGGGCGCGCGCCAGCAGTTGGAGCCGGGCGCCATCGTCATCTCGCCGTGCGACGTCTATGCCACGGCCGAAGCGCTGCACCAGGCGCTGACCATGCCTGCTGAGGAGCGCGCGGAGCGGGCGAGACGGTTGCAGTGGGCCGTGGAGCAGGAGGATATCTCGGCCTGGCTGTGCGACCAACTGCAAACCATCGCCGATCTAAATCTGTGAGGAAGACCATGTCCTCAAAACGTACGCGCATTGCCATTTTGCACTATAGCGCGCCGCCGGTCGTCGGCGGAGTCGAAGCCGTGATCCTGGCCCACGCCCAGATCCTGCGACAGGCCGGCTATCCGGTGACCGTCGTCGCCGGGCGCGGGGAGGCCGAGGCGTTGCCCGAGGGGGTGGATCTGATCCGGGTGCCCGAGATCGATTCGCAGCACGCCGAGATCGACCGCATGGGCGCCCCGTTGGAAAACGGTCAGGTGCCCTCCGATTTCGAGGCCGTGTGCGCTCGCCTGACCGAGACGTTGATGCCCATTCTGAGTTCTTTCGATCATCTCATCGTCCACAATGTCTGGACCAAACATTTTAATCTGGCCCTGACTGTGGCCCTCGACCGCCTGCTGGATCAGGCGCGAGCGCCTCACTGCATTGCCTGGTGCCACGATTTCACCTGGACCAGTCCCAGTTCTCGCTCCAAAGTGCATGCTGGCTACCCTTGGGATCTGCTGCGCACCAAGCGCCCCGATGTGACCTACGTCGTCGTGTCCAAGCGACGGCAACAGGAACTGGCCGCACTTTTCGGTTGCTCGGAACAGGAGATCCGCGTCATCTACAACGGCGTCGATCCCCAAAAGCTGTTGGGCCTGTCGGCAGAAGGGGCTGCCCTGGTGGATCGGCTGCACCTCATGGAACCGGATCTGAACCTGCTGATGCCGGTTCGGGTCACTCAGGCCAAGAACATTGAATACGCCCTTCGCCTGGTGGCGGCGCTCAAGGCCCGCGGGTGCCGCCTCAAGTTGGTCCTCACCGGTCCGCCCGATCCCCACGACGCCGGCAGCATGGCCTATTTTCAGTCGTTGCAGGCGCTGCGCAGCGAGCTGGACGTGGTCGACGAGATGCGTTTCGTCTTTGAATCGGGAAGCGACCCCGATGAACCCTATTTCGTCGGCGCCGATGTGGTCGGCGACCTGTTCCGCGTCAGCGACCTGATGTTCATGCCCAGCCATCGGGAGGGGTTTGCCATGCCGGTGCTGGAAGCCGGGCTGGTGGGCATTCCCGTGGTGTGCACCGAGGTGCCGGCGGCCGTAGAGATCGGCGGTCAAGATGTGATCCTGTTCGACCTGGAGGAGGAACCCGACGCGCTGGCGGTCCGCATCCTGGCCTGGACTGAAGAAAGCGCCGTCCACCGCCTGCGACGCCGCGTGCGGCAAGGCTACACCTGGCAGGCCATTTTCCGCCGCGATATCGAGCCATTGCTTGGCCGATCGGGAGGCAGATGATGCCGAGTCCTCCCACCGGACCGGAAGAGCGCCTGGCTCAAGCCGAGCGCCTGTGGTTGTTCCTGGACTATGATGGCACGTTGGCCGATTTCGCCCCTACCCCCGAGGAGGTCTACCCAGACCCGGCGCTGGCGGATCTGATCGCCCGGTTGGCCGGGCACCCTGCTTTTCGCGTGGCCATTGTCAGTGGTCGGCGGTTGAGCCACGTGCAAACGTTGGTCCCCGTGCCCGGCGTGCTGCTGGCCGGAACCTATGGCGTCGAATTGCTAACGCCCGAGGGCGCCCGGGTCGACCGTCTCAACTATGAGCGCGTGCGCCCCGTGCTCGACGATCTCAAGCCTCATTGGGCCGGGCTGATCGCCGGGCGGGAAGGGTTTTTCCTGGAGGACAAGGGCTGGGCCCTGGCCCTGCACGCACGCTTTGCCGACGAAGGCGAAACCGAACGGGTGCTGGCCGATGCCCGGCAGATCGTGGATCGGGCCTGGCGAGAGGCCGATTGGGAAGCGTTCCGCCTGCTGGGCGGCCACAAATTCCTGGAGGTCGGCCCCCGGCTGGCGCACAAGGGGTTGACGGTCGCCTACCTGTTGGATCGGTACCCCTGGCCCGGAGCGATGCCCCTTTACTTGGGTGATGACGACAAGGACGAAGAGGCCTTTGGCGTCGTCCAGGCGCGAGGGGGCCTTGCCGTGGTGGTGGCGCCCCAGGCCCGCCAGACCCAGGCCGACCTGCGCCTGGAATCGCCGCAAGAG
>CAYVLO010000238.1:0-5394 GCA_964452125.1 uncultured Anaerolineaceae bacterium
GCACAGTTTCATCTTTTTGCCGCCGACGACGTGCTGTTCGATCTTGGCGATGTTGTGGGCCACGTCATAGACGGTGTGCAGGTCAAAGCGGCGCACACGCCCGGCCAACACCTCCTCAAAGGCCTGCCGGGCCAGGTGGGCCATGCACTGGCGATTGGCCCAGGCATAGTTGGCCGCGCCTGCCATCGCCCCGAAATAGTCCCGGCCCTCGGGTGAATCGAGGGGCGCGCACACCAATTGGCGGTCGGGCAGGGTGATGTTGTATTTCTGCACGGCCCGTTGCAGGCTCTGCACATAGTCGGTGCACACCTGGTGACCCAGGCCCCGCGAGCCGGAATGGATGGTCACCACCATCTGGCCCTCGAACAGGCCAAAGGCGCGGGCCACGGCCTCGTCATAGAGGGCGTCGACCACCTGGATTTCGACAAAGTGATTGCCCGAGCCCAGGGTGCCCAACTGGGTCCGTCCCCGCTCCTTGGCCCGCGGACTGACCGCCGCGGGATTGGCCCGGGCCATGGCGCCGCCCTCTTCCAGGCGCTCCAGGTCCTCCGGACGGCCATAGCCGGCTTTGACGGCCCAGGCGGCCCCTTTTTCCAGCACCTGGTCCATCTCGCGGGCCGAGACGTTGCGGGCGCCGCCCCCCTTGCCCACGCCGCTGGGGATATTGCGAAAAAGGACCGAGATCAGATCGTCGACGCGGTCCTTCACCTCGTCGGCCCGGATCTCGCTGGCCATCAGGCGCACGCCGCAGTTGATGTCATAGCCCACGGCCCCCGGCGAGATGACGCCGTCGGGGTAGCGGGTGGGCACCACGCCGCCGATGGGCGGCCCGTAGCCCTGATGGGCGTCGGGCATGACCATCACCCGCTTGACCACGCCGGGCATGGCCGCAGTGTTTACCAGTTGGTCCATGGTCTGATCGCCAAAGGCCTGGTCGAGCAGCGGCTCGCTGGCATAGATGCGCGCCGGCACGTTCATATCGCCGCGAAAGGTCGTGGGGACCTCCCACACATATTCGCGGATGCGCACCAAATCCGATTTTTTCACCATGGTTTCCTCCTTTGGCATGGCCTTGCCGGGCCCTGCCCCTACCCACCATCGCCCGCGTTTTTCCGCTCGTGCCCAAGACCTGACAGGTCTGACAGACCTGTCAGGTCTTTTCGCCGCCCCGTTCGTCGCCCCCACGCCCCGAGGACGGGGCGCGGAGCAAGCCGCACTCCAGAGGCAACCCAGGCCGAGCCAGCGGCGCGGCCTGCCCCGGCTCACACGTCAAAGGTGATGACCGTAGACCAGCCCCCAGCCTCCTGGGCCAGGGCCAGATCGTGGTAGGTCGCGGCCTTGATGTGGGCGCCGGTCACCGGCGCGTCGACGCCGCCCACCCGGGCCACCAGCTCGGTGTCGGTCAGCGACAGGATCTGGCATTGGGGAAAAAGCAGGCCCTCGGTCTCGGTCCGATACAGCAGCTCGTTGAGCCAGTCGACCAGGAGCGCCTCGGCATCGGCGCCCTGTATCCGGAGGTCGACCCAATCGGTCGCCACGACCCCATCCAAGTCGGCCATCAGGCCATACATGCCCCGGGCCGCCCCGGCATACAGATCGGGCAGCCGCCGGCCCCACACGTGCAAGGCCCGGTCGGCGGTGTGGGCCACTTCCCGGTAGCGGTAGGGGCAGGGCAGCTCCTGCTCGGCGGGGCTCACCCCCAGGATCTCTCGCGCCGCCTGGCTGTCGCGCTCGATCTGGGCGATCAGCTCGTCGGCGCTGGCAAAGCGGCGCTCGTCGCGCAGGCGGGCCGCGAACTCGACCACCAGATCGCAGCCGTAAATATCCTGGGCAAAATCGAAAATGTGGGTCTCGATGGTCAGCGCGCCATTGTCAAAGCTGGGCCGCACGCCCACGTTGGCCACGCCCGGGTAGCGATCCCTGCCCAACACGGCATACACGGCATAGACGCCGTTGGCGGGCACGGCGCGCTCGGGGCGCACCTCCAGATTGGCCGTGGGAAAGCCCAGATCGCGCCCGCGGCGGGCGCCCGTCACCACCTCGCCTGAGAGGCGGTGATAGCGGCCCAGGAGCCGGGCCGCCTCCTCCACCTGTCCATTGCGGACCAGCGAGCGGATGCGGCTGCTGGAAATCACCCCCTCGTCCAGAACCACAGGCTCCACCACGTGCAGCTCGTAGCCAAACTCCTGCCCCAGGGCGCGCAGGGTAGCCACGTCGCCCTCGCGGTTGCGTCCCAGGGCAAAATCGGCGCCCACCCATAGCTCCCGCATCCGCAGGGAGCGCGACATCCTCTCCATAAAGCTGCGGGCCGATAGGGCTGCCATCTCGGGGCTGAAGGGCAGCAGGGCCACCAGATCGAGGCCCAAACCCTCCAGCAGGGCCACCTTTTCGCCGGGGGTGGTCAGGTAGCTCGGCGCGCGCTCGGGGGCCAACACCGCCACCGGATGGGGGTGAAAGGTGATCAGGCCCGCCAGGCGTTGGGTGGCCCGCGCCCGTTCCACAATGGTGTGGATGAGGGTCTGGTGCCCGCGGTGGATGCCGTCAAAGGCCCCAATGGTCAAGACCGTATCCTGGAGCAGATCGGCCTTTTCCAAATCATCCAATACTCTCATTTCGTCGCTCGTCCGTTATGCTCTCGATACCGTCAAATGCGTCGCCTGCGCGCACCGTAGGGGCGACGCATGCGTCGCCCGAAACCCGGGCATGGCCTACCGTGCTGTGCTCCGTAGGGACGGGTGTGCGTCGCAGACGGCGCGCGAAACCCGCCCCTACACAAGGGAGGCAACTTTTGCGGCAGCAAGCTGCCGCACTCCAAAGGCAATCGCCCTCGATACCACAAGTGCGTCGCCCGAAATCCGGGCATGGCAAGGCCATCAGCCGGAAAACACCTTTTTGGGTCGCCATTCTTGCGTAGGGACGTCGTAGGTGGCAATGGCCAAAAAGTCGCCCTCCAGGCTATAGACACGGGCCCGTCGCTCGTCGCCGGCTGCCGCCGGCGGGACGGCGACGGCCTGTCCGTGCAGGATGCGCTGAGCGTCCTCGGCACCAACCACGACCGCCGGCCAATCCAACAGCGCCTCGTCCAGGGGCATCAGGTAGCGCTCTCCCTCTCCGTACTCAAAGGCCTCTTCCAGGCGCTCCAAACTGACTGCCTCTTCCAGACGGAACCGCCCGCTACTCAGCCGCACCAGGCTGCCCAAATAGCCGCCGCAGCCCAAGGCCTGGCCCAGGTCGTGGGCCAGAGAACGGATATAGGTTCCGGGCGAGCAGGTTACCTCGAGCACGAGGGCAGGCGGGGACCAATCCAGGATGGAAATCTCGTCGATTTCCACAGACCGGGGCTCGAGTTCGACGGTCTTGCCCTGCCGGGCCAGTCTGTGGAGCGGTTGGCCGTCCCGTTTGAGGGCCGAGTAGAGGGGGGGCACCTGGTCGATGCGGCCCACGAACGGGGCCAGCGCGGCCTCGATCTCGGCCTGGCTCCAATCGGTCTTGCCGCCCAGATCCACCACCTGGCCTTCGGCGTCGTAGGTGTCGGTGGACGCGCCCAACACGACGGTGGCCCGGTAGCGCTTGCGACCGGCCATCAGGTACTCCGACACCCGGGTGGCGTCGCCCAGGCACACCAGCAGCACACCGGTGGCCATGGGGTCCAGGGTACCGGCGTGGCCGATCTTGCGCTGCCCCACCACGCGCCTCAGGGCCTGGATGACGTCGTGAGAGGTCATGCCCGATGGCTTGTCCACGTTCAGGATGCCCGATAGTAGGGTCTTGCGCTGGGGCGCCCGCCACCGGGAAGCGTGGTGAGTCTCCCCCTTGGGGCATTCGGCGCAATCAGGCATCGCCGTGTCCCCTCCCCAGGCTCGGCTGTGGCGTGGTCACAGCTCCCTCGCTCGTTGCTCCTTCAAACTCGTGGTCACCTCGGCCAGAACCTGGTCCTGGACCTCGGCCAGACTGCCCGTCAGGGTGCAGCCCGAGGCCTGAGGATGCCCCCCGCCGCCCAGCTTCAGGGCCACCTCCGACACATCGATGCCGGGCACGGCCCGCATGCCCACGTCGACCGTGTTGTCGGACTGCTCGGTAAAGACCACCACCACGTCCGCTTCGCGCACGCCCGACAGGAAATTGGCCAGCCCCGAGAACCCGTCGTTTTGCGCGTCCCAACGATGTTGCATCTCGCGGGTCACCGCCGTCCACAGCACGCCATCCTGCAACTGGGCCTCGGCCACGGCCTGGGCCCACAACTGCACCGACGGCCAAGGCCGCTGGTCCAACGAACGGCGGGCGATCTGGCTCAACGACGCCCCGGCCTGCACCAGGTCCAGGGCCACTTGCAGCGCCGCGCCGTCCACGTTGGCGGTGCGGAACGAGCGGGTATCGGTCACCAGGCCGGTCAGCAGGCATTCGGCCACGGGCCGGTTCACCTCCCAGTCCAGCGCCCGGGCCAGGGTGTACACCATCTGGGTCGTCGCCACGCTGGCCGGGTCGACCCAGTTGAGGGCGCCAAACTCGGTGTTGGTCACGTGGTGGTCGATGTTGATCAGGGGCAGGGCCGTCAGATCGCCCTGATAGATCCGGCCCAGGCGGGAGGGGTCGCTGCAATCGACCGAGATGACCAGGTCGTAGGTCCCTTCGGGCTGGCGCACGATCTGCTCGACCCCTGGCAGCCAGGTGTACACCTCGGGGACGCCGTCCTGGAGGGCCAGGGTCACCTCTTTGCCCTGGGCGCGCAACAGCTCGCCCAGGCCCAGCAACGAGCCGACGGCGTCGCCATCGGGGCCCACGTGGCTGATGACCAGGATCCGTTCCGCGGCCCCGACTCGCTCGCCAATGGCGCGCTCACAGTTCGAGTTCTTCATCGTCCCCCTGCTCATCGCGCGCTGGGCTTTCGGCCGCGATCTGGTGGAGCAGCTCTTCGATCCGCTGCGCGTATTCGGCGCTGGTATCCGGTTCAAAGATCAGCTCGGGGGCCAAGCGCATTTGAACCCGCTCGGCCACCTGGGTCCGCAGAAACCCCAACGCACTCTGCAACCCGGCCGCCGCCTCGCTTTTGGCCGCGGCATCGCCCATGACCGTGTAGTAGATGTGGGCAATCAGCAGATCGGGCGTGATCCGGACCTCGGTCAGGGCCACGTCCGACAGGCGCGGATCGCGTACCTCGCGCAACAGGAGCAGGCTCAGCTCCCGATGGATCAGTTCAGCCACACGGCGTTGTCGACGAGTTGGCATTCGGTCCTCTCTTCCCTCAAAAGGCAGGGCGTCGCCCGTAGGGGGCTTAGCCCACCTGCTGCTCTCGGTAGAACTCGAGGACGTCGCCCTCGGCGAATTCGTCAAAGCCCGCCAGGCTCACGCCGCACTCGAACCCGGCGCGGACCTCACTGGCATCCTCCTGGAAGC
>CAYVLO010000239.1:0-5374 GCA_964452125.1 uncultured Anaerolineaceae bacterium
CCCAGCCTGCAAGACAAGGTAAACGCCCTGGTTCGGCGCAATGGCTTGCTGGACGATGCCCAGGCTCGGGCGCAGTTTGAACAGCAACCGATCCAAAACTGGGACGAAACCACACGCCAGGAGGTAGCCGGCTTCTGGGGGCGGCAGTTTATCGAAGGGCATCAGAACGACGCCATCCAGAATCTGCCCGAGGGTGCCCGCGAGGTGACCATCGACTATCTGCAACGGCAGAGGAGATTTGTGGACGAAACCCAGGTGCAGAGCTTTTTGGTGCGCCAGCGCCTTGGGGACCTACCCCAGGCCACGAGCCAGGCCGCCCTGGATTACGTGGCTCGCACCCGGCTGGAGAGGCTCAGTCGGCGCAAGATATCGAATTTGGACGTCTCGACCCGGCAGGCCGTGCTGCTCTCTCTGCAGAAAGCAGGTCTCTTCACCGACGAAACACGCCGCCAGGAAATCCTTCGCTTGCCCCTGAGCGAGTTGGATCCAGAGCTTCGGCGTGGATTCGGCGCCTATCTGGCCCGAAAAGCGATGGGCGAGGGACTCCAGAATCTGAAAGATGAGGCGCGCCAGCATGTCCTGACGGCGTTGCGCCAAACCGACCTTTTAGCCACCCCCGAGCAGAGGCAAGACCTGCTCAAAAAGCGATTGGCCGAAATCGATCCCAACACCGCCACGTCAATTGTCAACACCCTGACCCGCCAACTGCGCGATCAACTGGCATCCCACACTATGGAAACGCTGCCTGCCGAAATCCGCCAGCAGGCTCACCAGGCACTCGAAGATCAGGACTATTTTGTCGATCGGGAAAAGGCAGCCTGGTACGAGCGCAATACCCTGGCTCAACTTGCTCCGGACCTCATGAGGGCGCTGGAGCAGCATCTGGGGCAGATCCGTCTGAAGGCGCTGAGCCAGAAACCTTTTCCTGACCTGACAAAGGAGGAACAAGCAGCCCTGGAAGAGGCTCTCGACCGCCAAGGGCTGATCACCGACCGAGCCGAACGGCTGCGACTGAAATATGGCGAGGCGTTGAGCCAATTGAGCGACCGCGACCGAGAGGCGCTGGCCAAGGCGCTGGGCCGGCAGTGGTTGGTCCGAATTCGGAGTCAGCGTCTGGCGGCCTTGCCCAAGGAGGAACGACAGCCAGTTTGGGCCTTTTTGCGGGCGCAAGGGGTCTTTGTCGACGAATTCAAAGAGGAGCTGTTCGCTTATCAACGCCTGGACGAATTCCCACCTGCGGACCAGCAGGCCATCCAGGATGCGGTGGTGCAGCAGCTCACGGTCACATTGGCATCAACCCCCGTCGGCGAGCTGCCTCCACACCTCCGCGACGCCGTGCTTGTACTCCTGCGCCAAGCGGGCCTGGTCATGGATCCCGAGCGGGTGCGCCTGGTGGAAGAATCGCCTTTAGCCGAGTTGCCCAAAGATCTGAGAACCGCGATCAAAGAGGAACTGGCAGACTATATCCTGGCGCAGATGGGGTCCAACTCCGTCGCCGAAATGTCCGAGGAGCATCGGCGGGCTCTGGCCCAATACCTGGATGAAAGCGGCTACCTGCTGGACGAGGAAAAGCAGAATCAGATGCTGGATGGCCGACTGGTCGATCTCGAACCCGGACTCTTTGAGCGACTGGTAAAAGACCTCAAAGACCAATTGAAGAACGAGATTGGCGAACAGGCCATCTCGGATCTGGACGACGACATGCGCCAAGCCCTGCGCGAAGCGGTCGAGGCCACCGGCTTTTTTGAAAGCGCCGAAGAACGGGCCAATATCCTGGCCCGGCCGCTGGGCAGCTTGCGACGGGAAGACCTGGAGTCGTTGAGCCAGGAGTTGGGCCAGGCTCAGTGGGCGCAGTGGAAAGGGCGTCGGCTGATGGATCTGCCGCCCCAGGATCGGCAGGCAACCCTCGACCACCTGCAACGCCGGGAATGGTTCCTGGATCGGCAGCGGCTAGAGGAGATGCAAGCTCAAAGCCTGGGCGCTCTCGACATCCAGGTTCGGCAGGAACTGGTGGATACCCTGCGTCGCGAACAACTTGCCCAACTGGGACAGCAACGGCTGGGCCGGCTTCGACCCGACCAGTACCAGGCCGTCCTTCGCTTTTTGAGACAAGAAGGCCTCGCCGTCGAGGAAAATCACATGCGCGCCCTGCGCCGCCAGTCTTTGCAGGCCCTGGATCGCGATCTCTATCACGACTTGGTTCAAGACCTGGGACGAGAAAGGGTGGCCGAATGGAATGCCGGCCCCTTCCGAAACCTGGAACCAGAGCAACAAGCAGAACTGAGTGCGTATCTGGGTCGGCGGATCATGGCCCATGTTGAACAGCGCATATTGCTCCATACCATCAGCCGGTTGTGGATCGATTACCTGACCGACATTGAGGATCTACGGCGGGGCATTGGCCTGGAAGCCTATGGGCAGCGGGACCCCCTCGTCGAGTACAAACGGCGCGCGTTCGAATTGTTCGAAGAACTGGGAGACAACATCCGCAGAACGGTAGCCCGATCCCTATTCCGCCGAGCACCCGAACCATTGGTCGCCCAGCCTTCGAATTAGATGGGGCCGAGTCCGTCCAAGCCATCACGGGAAACGATCGAGCGTCAAAGGGGCAAGTGACCCAGAAAGGCGATACAAAATCTGCAAAACGATCCAAAACACAACGTAGCGCGCTTGATCTTTTTGGGCGATGATGTTACAATAAGGGCGGCAAAAACGGTTGAAGGAACAACCTCAGGTCGGCACGAGTCCCAATGCCCGGGCAAAACCTCGTATGGCGAGCAAGGCCTCGGCGGGTAGTGAGGCGCCCACCGCCTCGTGATACTGTGGGAGGTGACACATTGGTCTTCAGTGAAGACGATTTCACAACAAGGCTTATGAACGATATGGACCCGCAGCTCCTGGACTTGGTCAAGAACAGGGTGAACACGTTCATCAAGTGGGATCTGATTCGCTTTCTCCGAGACAATCCCAACACAGCGGACACAGAAGAAAACATTGCCAAGTACATTGGCCGCAATGCAGCCACTGTCGAGCCCGAGGTCCGCGAGTTGGTGAGCAGTCAGATCATGGAAGTTCGAACCGTGAACGGTGTGAACATCTATTCGCTGAGCCAAGATGCCGAGATGCGCGCAGTACTTGACCGCTTTATCGAGGCTTGTGAGGATCGCCACTTTCGAGTCAAAGTCATCTATCACATCGTGCGCGGCATGCGCTGATAATGGCTAGATCCGACTGGTACCCAAAATCACACCCAAGCCCAGATCCATATCGGGCTCGGTTCAGAGCGCGGCGCAACTCCAGGAGGCAAACAGCATGAGCACAGATCGAGTCAAAACCCATATCAAAGGTCTTGACGAAATGCTACAAGGTGGGTTTCTCCCCCAAACTGCCAACCTGGTGGAAGGTCCTCCAGGAACGGGCAAAAGCACCTTGGGCATGCAATTCATCTACAACGGCATCAAACATCACAACGAGCCAGGCCTGATTGTGACATTTGAGGAATTTCCCCAGCAATATTACCGCGATGCCGAAGCCTTCGGTTGGGACTTTCGGCAGTTGGAGCGCCAAGACAAGCTGCGTGTCATCATGACCAGCCCCGAAGTCAGCCGCGCCGATTTGGAAAGCGTCGGCGGCACCATCGAAACCCTTGCTCGCGAGATGGGAGCACGCCGGATCCTCATCGATAGCATCTCTCACTTTGACCAGCTTACTTCCGACCCCGTCGAACTGCGCTCGGTGGTCTATAGCTTTATCAATGCGCTAAAACGGGAAGGGCTGACCAGCATTCTCACGCGGGAAAGCCCTATGCTACTCGGCAGCGATGAGGGCCATAACGAAATCGCCTTTGTGGTCGATTCGTATATTCTGCTGCGGTACGTCGAGATCGAGAGCACCATTCGCAAGGCGTTGCTGGCGCTCAAGATGCGGGGCAGCGATCACGCCAAAGATATCCGCCAGTACGAGATCACACGTAATGGGATCGAGGTCCTGTCCAAATTTGAGGGCCAGGAAGGTATCCTGAGCGGCAGCCCCCGGCGGATGGCCGAGGCATTCATGGAGGCCTTTGGCAAGAGCTGACCTCAATCGCCGAGTCCAAAGCCTTCAGGAAGCAGACACGATCCTGCTCGCAATCCCAGCTTCTTGCACCCAGGGGCTCGTACTTGTCAGATCCAGGAGAGCGGACTTGATTCAAGTCGTCCATTCACTGTTTATCCTATATTGCTGGACTGTCGCTGCGATCCTGATCTCTTTTTTGTTCCTGATTGGTCGCTTCTACGAAATCAAACTCAGGAAGAAATCCTACTATCAACTTTTCCTGCTTCCTCTTTTGCTGTTCCTTGCGGCCGCCAGCTGGTACGCCCTGTTCGCCCGCGATAGCACCGGTACTCGCCTGTACGACTTTGTGGGAGTCCTGGGGCCGGACTTTTTATCTGCCATCGGGGGCCTGGTGTTAATCGCCCTGGGGTTCTACTTGCACCACGCCATGATGGGAGGCAGACGATGACCATCCTCGGAGCGATACTAAGTTCCATCGGCTTGGCCTCCCTCATGTATGTGCTTGCCATCCTGGCCCAGTTTGGGCGCAAGCTGGGCGCAGTGACCAAGATGCGCCCCTTTTATCGTGGGTACTATGTGGCCCTTGGCTGCGCAGGATTAGCTCTTGTGACACGCCTGGTTCGAACGAGTGTGTTCTGGGCACCTCCCCAGGCCACCCCTTCTGCACTCAACTCGCCGATCTTTTACCTGTTGCTCTATCACCTGCCGCTAGCCATTGGCCTGAGCCTTGCCCTGGGCATCACCTGGACCTATTGGAGCTGGCTGCTGAAAGAGCATTAGGCAATGGATGATCGCTTTCGACATCTGATCGACAGCCTCTCAGGTCCCCTTTTTGTCATAGACCGGGAGTGGCGTATCACCTACGCCAACCCCGCTTGGTTGCGTTTGGTGGCGACCAGATCTGACGAGGTGTTGGGGCGAACCTGCGCTGAGGCCCTGCACTGGGTTGGAGACCTATGTTCGCCCATTCTCTGCCCCATTCCGCACCTGTTCGAAACTCACGAACCTACCCACTTTGTCTGTCCCGTTTACCAACAACTCAGCGCACCTGGTTCGGTCGAAATCTCGTCCTCCCCGGTGTTCAATACCGAGGGCCAGATCCAAGAGATAGCACTGACCATCCATAGCAAAGAGTCCAGCTCCACAGGCAGCCAACCCGAGTGGCTGCCAGACCCCTTGGCAAGAGTTGCCCGCAGCGATGCAGATTGCATCACCATGCTTGTACCCGGGATCGAATCGATTCTGGATTCCATCCTGGATCATCTGCGCCTGGTCGTCGATTACGACAGCGCTTCGGTGTGCCTGGCAGACGACAAAG
>CAYVLO010000240.1:0-5363 GCA_964452125.1 uncultured Anaerolineaceae bacterium
CAAGCGAGCAACGCACTAGATTCGGGGGGCTCCGGGGCCGCCCGTCTGCGGGCGCGTTAGAGCCCCGGCCGGGGGGCGTGGGGGCCTCGGCAGGCCCCCACAGACCCCTGCGTTGCAAAAAGGCACACATCTCGGAGGTTTGTGCCCTGCGGGCTGGGGCCCCTGCCCGCAAGGGATCGCGTTGGGCGTTTTGGAGGTAGGCGGGCACTGCCTTCCGGCGTGTTATCCTCACCGTGACGCCTATGGGGAAGAGGCATCCGCCCCTTCCCCAACGGTGAAACATGGAACCAGCTATTGGCCCATGGCGTCGAGCCAGGCCTGTCTGGCGGCATTGAGCGCGTCCGCGCTGGCCGGAAAGTAGCCAACCCGGCCAATCTCTTCGTTCACATAGCTCAGATAAAAGTTGATGAACGACCCCACCTGCGGCTTTTCACCCATGATCTCGGCCGTCGAGTAGATAAACAGCGGCCGCGCCAGCGGATACGTCCCCAAATCTACCGTCTCCTCGCTCGCCTCAACCCCCTCAATCGATAGGATCTTGAGCGCACCCGCATTCTCCGCATAGTAGGCGTACCCAAAGAAACCGATGGCGTACGGGCTGCCCAGCACTCCCTGCACCAGCACGTTGTCGTCCTCGCTCAACTGCGTGTTCGACGCGGTCAGGATCGGTTCCTTATCATTGTCAAACACCTCTTCCACGAAAAAGTCAAAGGTCCCACTGTCTGTGCCCGGAATAAAGCGCTGGATCGGCTCCGCCGGCCACTCGGGATTCACGTCCGCCCAGGTGCTCGCCGTCGAAAAGATCAGCGCCAGTTCCGACAGCGTCGCGTTCGTCACAAACTCGTTGGCTTGACTCACCACCACTGCCAGCGCGTCTGTCCCCACGCGAAACTCGATCGGCTCCCGCCCAATCGCCCGACACGACTCCACCTCCGAGTCCTTGATGCCGCGGCTGGCGTTGGCTATGTCGGTCTCACCCTGCACGCAGAACCGCTCGAACCCGGCCCCACTGCCAATGCTGTCGATGGTGATGCTTCCCGAGTAACCCTCATCCTGGAACCGCTCGGCCATCGCCTCCGACAACGGGTAGACCGTCGAACTGCCGGCCGTCACAATGTCTCCGCTCACTTCCAACGGATTGACCTCCGGCAGGGCCAGAACCTGACCCTCTTGGACCACTTCCTGGGTCGCCACGACTTCAACCGTCTCCTCGACCGCCACCGTCTCTTTGACCTGGACCGTTTCTTTGACGACCTGCGGAACCGGGGTCGCTGCCGGCGTTCCGCACCCAGCCACAACCAACGCTGCCACCATCAAAACCACAAACACTAGACGACGCATAGTAATTCTCCTCCAGTTTCAACAGATGATTTGTCGGCAAGCCATTCCTTGCCTCGGATAGAGTACTATGCCGTTGTTAACGCAGGAATAAGGCCCGGTTAAGGCTTTGCTAACAAATGGTTAACAAGTTGTTAACAGTTCGCTGGCTGCCCCGCGCTCGCTTCGTGGAAGGGTTGTTGCCAGCAATTCTCAATGTAGGTGACCGGAGCGGCGGGCGGCGCTGAAAACCTTTACCAAGCGTTAACAGCGCGCTAACAGCGCGCTAACAGCGCGCTAACAGCGCCTTAACCACCCGTTAAACCAACCGTGGTAAGATAGAGTACAATGAGTGACTGCCCTGCAAAAAGGGGCAGTCGGGGAAAAAAGAGGTACAACCCTTTTCACCCGCTGAAACGGCTTGTTTCAGCGGAGCCAGGACAAGATTCAAAAGGGGGGAATGAGGCAATGGATCGACGTCCGGGATGTTTGGAGGGGTTCTTTCGACTGGCCATTATCAGCGCTGTCTTTAACTGGTTGCAGGATCGGTTCGGCTTTGGCCGCGGGGCATCGTGCAGCGGTATCGGCTGTGGGATGATCTTGCTCGTAATCTTTTTGCTGCTGGTGTGCGGTACGTGCGCCGGCACGGACTGGCTCCGAATGTGGTAATCGGGGCCAATCGTCAGGCGTAACGCTCCTTCAGGAGCGCGTACACATCTTGAATGTCGCGATGGTATCCTTGGTATAGTGGCCTACGAAAGCGAGTTCGTAGGTGGTCGGTTGATCGTTTCCTCGGCTAGACGTAGGTTTACTCACGTAGTTTTGACAATAATGTCGTGGATGATGTTGGCCGCGGCATCCCCCTGGTCGGCGCAGTTGCTCAGGTGACGGTAGATTTCACGCAGCTTGAGCATTTGCATCACATGGTGGATATTCTCAGGGCCCGAGAAGAGGTCGGCCACACCCTCGCGGTAGACGCGCTCCACCCGGTTTTCCAGAGCTTTGGCCCGGCTGGCATGCTCGCTGGCGACGCCGGGGTTCTCTTGCAGCCGCTGCATAGCCAGGTGCAGTTCTTCCGCCGCATCTTGAAGGAGGGAGACCAGGCGGCGCAAATAGTCGTTGGGGGCGACTCCGAGAATCTCCATTTCCTCCACGGTGGTGAAGGCATAGTCCACCACGTCGTCAATGGCCCGCGATAGCGCAAAAATGTCCTCCCGGTCGATGGGCGTGACAAAGGTGCGGTTCAGGTCGTCGATGAGGATGCGCCGGACCTCATCGGCATCTTTTTCAGCCTGACGGACCTCGGCCGCGTGTTGCTCGGTAGGATCTTTCATGTACGATTCCAGGGCATTCAGCCCCCGTAGGGTAATCTCGGATTGTTTAATCAGTGACTGGATAAACTTTTCTTGTCTCGGTCTAAAGAATTCTTTCAGGCCCACGATAGTAGCCTCCTGTCTTTGCCCTTGCGTTGAAACAAATCATGATTACAGTACGAGATCGATCAGACTGTGAAGCCCAGCGGCGACCAAAGCGGATGTGGGAATGGTCAGCAGCCAGGCCACGGCGATGTCGCGCGCCACATTCCAGCGCACCTTGGAGACCCGATCGGCCGAGCCTGCACCCATGATGGATGAACTGACTACCTGAGTAGTGCTGACGGGCCCACCAAGCAGCGCTGCCCCGAGGATGATGACCGCCGAGGTGAGCTGCGAGCCAAAGGCATGGACGGGCCGGATTTTGTAGAATTTACCGCCCAACGTCTCGATCAGCCGCCAGCCGCCTGTCGCCGTCCCGAGGGCAATGGCGCCCGCGCTCAGGGTGATGACCCACCATGGAATATGAAAGGTGCCGGCATAGCCGGTGGTGACCATGGCCATGGCGATGATGCCCATCGTTTTCTGAGCATCGTTGGTGCCATGGCTCAGGGCCAGGGCCAGGGAGGTACCCAACTGCGCTCGCTTGAACAGATTGTTGACGCCGGGCGTTGCGCCTCGCGCCAAGAAATAGATGATTTTCAGGGCGATGAAGCCCAGTACCAGTCCCAGAAGTGGCGAGAGAAAGAGGGCCAGGAGCACTTTGTTGATGCCTGCCAGTCGGAGGGTTTCGAATCCTGACGAGATGACCACCGCTCCGACGAGGCCGCCGATCAGGGCATGGGACGTGCTGGAAGGCCAGCCAAAGTACCAGGTGAACAGGTTCCAAAGGATGGCGCTGGACAACGCGGCCATGATGACCGTGGTGGTGATGGCCGTCGGATCGACCACCTCGCTACCGATGGTGGTGGCCACCGCTACGCCAAACAGAAAGGGCCCCACAAACTCGGCGATGGCCGTCATTGCCAGGGCGTAGCGGGGCGACGCTGCCCGTGACGAGATCATGGTCGCCACGATGTTGCTGGCATCGTGAAATCCGTTCAAAAAGTCAAAGAACAGCGCCAGGCCGATGATCACGATCAGTAGGGTTGGCATGGGTGCTTTTACTCCTCGATCCCTGCGCTACAGCTCTGCTCAGTCAGCCATCCCAGCAGTTGGGCAAAGCGGTCGATCTGGATGTCGCCGTCGGCGTCGGTGTCACGGTTAAAGGCCACGGTTTTGATCCCGAGCGCCCGAGCACCCTCCAGCTCGGTGGCTTTGTGCCCCACAAAAAGGACCTGATGGGGTCGCACCCCCATCTGCTGCAGGGCAGCCTGGTAGATGCGGGGATCTGGTTTCCGAACGTGCATATCGCGCAAAGACACAAACACATCCCACACACGCCCGAAAGGTGAGGCCTTGTTCCTCCAAAAAGGCCCGAAACCGCTTGCGCTTGTAGGGGCGATAGTACAGGATGTCGCCGGCGTCGAACAGGACGCCACGGATACCGTTCACCTCCCTCGTGGGATGCCGAGGGGTCAAGGGTCGGCGCATATCCGCTTCCAGAATCTCTACCAACTCGGACATGCGCTCGATCAGGGCATCGGGGTCTGGCTTTTGCCCTTCGGGATCGCGGTCGTATTCGTGTTGGATCTGGACGGCGAGCCGAAAGCCGGCCCGTTTGGCCCCCGAGATATCGCGGGTGATGCGGTCGCCGACAAAGGCGCAGGCGCCGGTGGGCAGGCCGGCCAAGCTGGCGGCGTGATGAAAGATGGCCGGCGCGGGCTTGCGCCAGCCATAGGCCGAGGACAGGACGATGGGATCGAAAAAATTCTGGATTCCGTAGGCGCGAAGGTTGCCGGGCACCAGGCCCCGGCTCATCACGTTGCTGATTATGCCCATCTTGAGTCCCATCTTTTGAATGGCGTTCAAGACGGCGGGCATCTCGGGGCGGATCTGGCGTTGGTAATAGCGGGCTTCGACAAACAGGGTCAGATCCTCGGCGATGGCCGAAAGTCGGCGACGATCCACAGGCTGCCCAGCCAGAATATAGTCGCCCCAAATAGCTTCTGGCGAAAGCTCTTGGAGCGAATCGGCGCTCCAGCGCCGGTAACGGGCCAGCCCGTCGAGCACCAGGGGGTAGAGTTCCTCGGGTTCGAGCTTCAGGTCGATGCCGGCCTGCAGCAAGAGGCGATGGAGATCGGGCGTCGCTTGCAGGCAAAGCTCGGGATCGTAGGAATAGGTTTCGAGGGTGCCACCCATATCGAAAAACACTGCCTGGAGCGCCATACCGATCCTTCCTGACCGTTGATGCAGCGAAACCGCCCGCCCATTCACCCGTGATTGCAAATTATACTACAAAGTCCGGAACATTGCAAGTTCACTTGCAGTGACCTGTAATACCTCGCTCTTGGTGGATCGCGATGGGTCCGTCAACGACTTGAACAGCAACCGCCTCCACGGTGCGGTGAAAAGGCTATCTTACCATTTCCCGGAGAAAATGCAAATAATGGGAGCTTGGGTAATTTGGATGCCAAAGGAGCCAACCCTGTTGGGTTGGCTCCAGGCGAAGATTAAAACAGGCCAAATTGCGCCGGCAAGACCCCCTACGGCTCAGGCGCCGGGCCTGCATCCACCGGGATCGACGGGCCCGTAGGCAAGTCGCGTAGATAATCGCAGCTCACGAATCGCACG
>CAYVLO010000241.1:0-4643 GCA_964452125.1 uncultured Anaerolineaceae bacterium
CCTTGTTGATGCGGCGGCGCAGAGCAACGGGGAGCTTGAGTGCGATTTCACCGGCGCCTTTTGCCCGGGAGGTGAAAAAGTCGCGAAAGGTCACAATGGCCAGTCCCACGCACAACAGAGCCGTGAGCAAGTACACCCACCGCCCCAACGACGTGAAAAAGCTCAGCGATTGAACGATCCGGAGCAGGCCGGCACCCACCAGAAGATAGGTCAGGAACACGCCCAGGGCAAAGGCCACGCCCACAAAGAGGATATCCCGGCCCTTGCGACCGGTGATGGTCAGATAGGAGATGAAAAAGACCAACGTGGCAAAGGCGCATGGGTTGAGGCCATCGATCAGGCCGGCCCCCAGCACCGTCAGAACGCCGAAAGACTTGAAGCGATCAACCAGGCCTTCCCCGGCGGTAGATGGATCAAAGTCGCTCCACGTCCGTTCGGCGCCGGCGGCCTCATATTGGGCCACTACTTCCAGCAAGTTGCTCAAGGTGGCCTCGGTATCCAGCAGAACGTCGTCGCCGACAAAGATCATGGGCGTCGACAGACGCTTTTCTTCGAGAACCCCGTACCGTTCGCACAGCCATTCGTTGAGTTCCTTGCTCCCGGCGTCCTCCATCGAATAGCTCTCGACGACCAACTGGGGGTAGCGCTCCTGGACCACCCGCAGATCGTAGGTGGTGCGAGCGCACTCCTGGCAACCCGCCTGCTCGAAATAGGCCAGATAGATCGGCGGAGCGGCAGCGGGCGTAAGGAATGGAGAGGGGGTATCTTGGACGGCTGGGGTTTCGGGGGTGCCTTCTCCTGGAACCGGGGTCGCACTAGTCCCTGGCTGGGACACCTCTTCCAGAAGGCTGAGATCGACTCCCCCCTGAGCCAGATAGCTCTCGATCAACCCCGGGAGTTCCGCCTCAATCTGGTCGATTCCGACTAGAAGATGGCGCCCGACAAGCACCTGGACGGCTCCAGACGGTGCGTCGACGCCCAGCGCCGCCTGAATCCGTTCCACCAACGCAGCGTTGTCGGGTTCCTTCAGGTCGGCAGCATAGGGTTGCAGCTTGCCGCTGTACTGCTCGAGCAGCGACCCGATCAGGCTATTCACCGCATCGTATTCGGGCCGGGTCACATCGAGAAAGACAAGGATCTCGACCGACGGCTCGGGGGTGGGCAACACCACCTCGGGCAGGTTCTCCAGGTCCGGGAAATCCACCCCTCCCTGAGCCAGGTACTCGTCGATATACCCTTCGAGCTTTTCCGGGATTTCGAGCCCCCCCATCAACACCTTGTCGCCGATCACCAACGTGGGTACGAGCCCACGGCGCTCCTCGGGCACATTCAGCTCGGCTTCCAAAGCGAGCATGGTCAGATAGTTGTTGGAATCGCCATAGATTTCGATATACTGGTACTCGACCTGATCGCCATACTTCTCATAAACAGTCGGGAGATAGTTCTCCATTACCTCGTGGCAATGGGGACAAGTCGTGCCATAAAAGAGCAAAAAGCGTGCCACCGGCCTATCCGGCGCAACGGCCGTAGTCGCAGGGGTTGTCGAGGCGTCGCCACCGTCCTGGGCCAGAATGGGCAACGTTGCTGCCAGCAACAACCAAACCAGCACCAACCCCATGACGAACGGGCGCCGCTTTCCTATCCCAAGTCTCATAGAAACGTACCTTCCTTCTAAAGGCATGAACTAACGTCTGCCGTCGCATCGACGCAGAGACCGTCCGCGATTATAGCACAACCTGTCCACTTTTACCAGTGGCCATTCAATCAGCGTGTGCGGGGAAAAAGGAAAAAGCTACGAGGCGACCTAACGCCCACCAGGCGGGCCGGCTTTGGGATAAGAGGCCTGCCGCTTGCGCCACCACAAAAAAGCGCCGGGCAAGCTGGCAAGAAGGATAATGGCTTGCATAGCCAGCGACATCACCAGCACCGAAGCGGCGAACCCTGTGGGATCGTCTCCTCCAAGCTTGGCCAATTCGACATAGAGAACGATAAAGACTCCCTGATTCCAACCCAACCCCGAGGCAATGGAGGGCAGGAAAGGGGCAAAGGCCGTCAGGGGCGTGAGGATAAAGACCCACTCTAGCGGCACCCGAGTGCCGGCAGCCGAGGCCGCCAGGGCATTCACCACACAGGTGGTCACCACCGTCGCCATACCGATGCCCAAAGCCACCACCAACGCTCCGCCATGCGTGCGATAGACCTGGACCGAGTCGGATAGCTTTTGGTAAAGAGGCAAAAAGCGCGCCAAAGGGCGCACAGCAAAAACCCGTTCGATCAATCTGCGCAAGCGTTGGCTCATGAGCACAGCAAACCCCAGGGCAAAAACCAGCAACAAGGCGCCCAGGCTGGCCAAAAGCCAGGTCAGATCCGAGCGACCCAGTCCCACCACGGCAAAAGCCAGCCCCAAGCCCGCCCCCAATAGATAGCCCGACAGGCCGATCAAACGATCTACCAGCACCGACACGGCCACTCGGGTCCCACCTCCTTCGGACTGGCGGGCCAGATCCCACCCACGGGCGATGTCGGCGCCAACCATACTCAGGGGCAAATTGGCAAAGAACAGGCCGACCAAGTTGTGGCGATAGAGGTTGGCATAGGGGACCGATACATCCAAGGTAGCCAGCAGGTGCCGCCACTTGAGCACATTGAAGCCAATGGCCAGAAAATAGACGGCCACCCCCAAAAGCCAGGGACCCAGACGAAAATCGGCCAGCACAGTCCGCCAGTTCACATCGGGGAAGGAGAGAAACAAATAGACAATCAGCCCCAGACTGATCGCCACCTTGAGCAGGTTTAGCAGTTTATCTTTCATGCTTGCGATCTGTCTCCAGCAGAGTCTGTTGGGCTTGGACGCCCCGACCGGGATCTTTGGTGGTCCAGGCCATATCCCAAACGACGTGCTTTTTCTTTCGAACGCGATAATCCCAGGCGCCAAGTACGCGAGAATAGGCCTCCAGGACAGCCAGGATGACCAGCGTGGACACCAGCCGAGCCGCGCCCAAGAACTCGTCAAGGGCGATTCGGATTACCCGTCTGTTTTGCAGGCTGGACACGCGATAGCCATATTTGTCCTTCAGGTACAGATGACCGGCATAATTGCGACGGCGCTGCTTGACAAAGTCCTGCACCGTCTCGGGCCCCATGTTATAGACCACGGCATCGGGCGCATAGCGCACCTGCATTCCCCGGCGAATGATAAAGGCTTCCACAAAGGCTTCGTCCATGGCCACGTCGGGCGGCATCTGGTCAAAAACCTTGCGGAAGGCGATCAGTTCGCCCAGGCGCGGGATTTCAAGGCAAAGTTGGTGCTCCATGGCCAGGCGCAGGTGTGAGAGCATGCCCACGATATGATCGGGCGTGTTGACGGCCACCTTGTGGGCGCCCGTCATGCCCACAGCCGGATCGCGGAACATGCGCACCATCTTTTCGATGGCATCCTCGCGGGGCAGCGTGTCGCCGCTCTCCAGCACACAGATCTTTTCCCGAGCGTGAGCCAAAAAGACATTGATGGCCGAGGTCTTGCCCTCGCGCCTTTCCTGAACATAGAGTTCGATGCGCGGGTCTTGGGCCCTATACTCGCGCACGATCTCTTCGGTGCGATCGGTGCAGCCCGAGGCCACGACGATGATCTGCGTGATCTCGACTTCAAACAACAGCTGATCGAGCATCGCCTGCAACAGGCGACCGATGTTGGCCTCTTCATTGTAGGCCGTGATGCCCACACTGCATTTGATGGTATCTTCGCTCATGCCGAACCCACAACTGTTCGCCAGGCCATGCGCACCGTACGTGGCAGGCGCAACCAGGTCTCTTTTCGCATCAGTGTCCAGGCAATCCGCTTGGGGCGAAGGTAGAAGCGGCGATAAGCCTCTTTCCACTTGCGCTCCACCAGATCGGCGGGCAACCCCGGCATTTCAAAGCGCGCTTTGCCCTCAAAGAACACAAAATCATCCCAATCTTGGGCCAACAAACGCCCCTGGGAAACGACCGTGTCATACATTGCCGTGCCCGGGAAGGGGGTGGCGATGGAAAAGTTGGCCACCACCGGATCCAGCTCGCAGGCAAAGCGGATGGTGTCGTCCATCGTCTCTGCAGTCTCGCCCGGAAGGCCAATGATGAAAAAGCCAATCGTCTCCAAGCCCACGGTCCGCGCCGCCTTGAACGCCGAGCGGACCTGATCGAGCGTCAGGTGCTTGTCTACGACCTGATCCAAGATGGCCTGGTTGCCACTCTCCACGCCAAAGGCCGTGCGCAAACAGCCTGCCCGCTTCATGGCGCCGAGCGTCTCTTCATCAGCCAAGTTGGCGCGAATCCCGTTGATCATTATCCAGGGCACGTGGGTGAGACCTTCGTCAATCAGCCCCTGGCAGACCCCCAGCACACGGTGACGGTCGATGTTGAACGAATCGTCCAACACACCGATTTCGGCGGCGCCCATTTCGCGTACAAGCCAGCGCCATTCGTTTAAAACGCTCTCGGCCGAACGACCGCGCCAGCGTCGGGGTCCGATCTGAGAGCAATAGGAACAGCGATAGGGACAACCCCGCGAGGTGAGGATCGGCAGACTGGGTCCATGCACCTGGTCCACCGTCGGCTGCAAATTGGTGTAACGCTCCAGCCGGAAAAGGCGCCACGCCGGGAAG
>CAYVLO010000241.1:4653-5363 GCA_964452125.1 uncultured Anaerolineaceae bacterium
CGGGAAGGGCATGTCATCCAATTCGGCCACTGAAATGGGCAGACGGTCGGGGTTGCTGGCAACCTCCCCTCCGGCCGTTCGGTAGGTGATGCCCGCCACGGATGCCAACGCCTCCCAGCTCTCCTCCAGGGGTGAGCCATCGAGGATCGACAGGATCTCCAACCAGGTGGCTTCCCCCTCGCCGCGCACCACCAGATCGACAAATGGCTTGGCTGCCGACTCGTCGGGTAGTACAGTGGGATGAGGTCCCCCCAGCACCACCGGTGCGAGGCTCAGCGATTTGACCCGCTCGGCGTCGCGCCAGGCAGCTGTGATTTGGGTGGTGTTGGCCGTGATGCCCACCACCTGGGGGGCAAACTCTTGGACCACCTCCTCCAACTTGGCGTCTTCCACACAGCCATCATAGATGCGCACCTCGTCGCCGCGCCTGTCCGATACGGCCGCCAGATAGGCCAGGCCCATAGAAGGCGAGGTTCGAGTGTCAATAGGCAGACGAGCCCCTGGATTCACCAATAGAACGCGCACGCTCGATATAACCCTCCCTTTCGTCGTGCCAGTATACCACAAGAGCAACCCGACAACAAACCCTGCGTCCCCCGCTGTCCAGCTTGGTGTATTTCAGATTCGTCGGTGAGTTCGTTACGCCCCTTGGGCAGTGAGTAGCCATCCTCTGGAGTGCGGCAGCTTGCTGCCGCAAAAATCCGCGCAAG
>CAYVLO010000242.1:0-5358 GCA_964452125.1 uncultured Anaerolineaceae bacterium
TTTCTTCCAACATCTGACTCTCCATCTGTACGGAAACCTCCTATCCTTCTTGTTGCACTCGCCGGTCCCGGTGTCCAAAATTGGGGCCAGCAAACGCGGCTGAGGATAGCACACTCCCAGATGGTTGTCAAATCACGATGCGGTTGCCGATGTGGATGCCCCTTCATGGGTTTTGCCCGCTTGCACCGCAGCCTATTTGTGGGGGCTCGGTGACGACCAGATCCCACCCAAAGGGTCAGGCGCGGGTGCGCGCCTGGGCCATGCGGTTGGCAATCAGTCCAGCGACGGCGCCCGCGCCAATGCCGTTGTCGATATTGACCACCGACATGCCGGGGGCGCACGATTGCAGCATGGACAAAAGGGCGGCCTCCCCCTTTCCCCCCAGCCCATAGCCGATGGAAGTGGGCAGGCCCACCACGGGCACGTCGACCAGCCCCGAGACGACGGAGGGCAGGGCGCCATCCATGCCGGCGGCGACAATGATCACGTCGACCTTGGCGTCGTCCAGCAGGCTATGCAACGGCTCCCACAGGCGGTGGATGCCGGCGACCCCCACGTCGTACACGCAATGGACCTGGCAGCCCATTTCTCGGCATAGCAGGGCCGCCTCTTCGGCCCAGGGGATGTCGGACGTCCCCGCGCTGAGGATGCCCACGCGCCCGCCAGTGTCGGCAGGGCGGCTGCCCGGCGTGCGCAAGACGGCGGCCCGCGATTCGGGCAGCCATTCCAGGTCATACGCCCCCGCCAGTTCGTCGCGGAGGCGCTGCTCCAGCTCGGGCGGCACCCGGCTGAGGATGGCGCGCCCGGTTGCTTCCAAAAAGTGGCGGGTGATCGCCAGCGATTGTTCGGTCGTCTTGCGCTCAGCCATGATCACTTCGGGCACGCCCTTGCGCGCCTGGCGATCCAGATCGGGACGAGCCGCTTCGGTGTTGCTACGATGTTGGTTCCAAGCCATGGTTCATGCTCCCCATGCGATATCCTACCAGATCGAGTGTGACATACGAATAGCCCAGCTCGCGCAACGCCTGGACCACAGGGGCGCGCAGGGTTTCCTGGCTCAAGCGTTCGATCTCGTCCGACGGCGCCTCGATACGGGCGACGGGAAAATGGTCGCGGACGCGGAACGGACCCGGTCCCCACAGGGCATGAATGGCCTCTTCGGCGGCCTCGACGCGGGCCAAGCCTTGGGCCGACAGGGCCGTGCCGTAGGGAAACCGGCTCGCCAGGCAGGCGTTGGCCGGCCGGTTCCAGTTGGGCAGGCCCCGGGCGCGCGCCAGATCCCGGATCTGGGCCTTGGTCAGCCCGGCTTCGCGCAGCGGCGCGCGGACCCCCAGCTCTTCGGCGGCCTGGGCGCCGGGACGATAGTCGGCCGCGTCGTCGGCGTTCTCGCCGTGGAGCAGGTGGTCCAGCCCCTCCCGGCGGGCGACCTGCCACAGTTCCTCGAACCGGCGGAATTTGCAGTGGTAGCAGCGGTCGGGCCGGTTGGCGACAATGTCGGGCTGGTGCAGGTCGTCGCAGGGCAGGACGATGTGGCGGGCGCCCAGCGCCCGGGCCAGGTCGCGCGCCTCGGCCATTTCCCGGCGCGGGGTCAGCGGCGAATCGGCGGTCAGGGCCAGCACCCGGTCGGGGCCGAGCACGTCCAGGCAAACGGCCAGCAGGTACGAGCTGTCGGTCCCGCCCGAATAGGCCACCACGGCGTTGCCCAGTTGGGCGATCAGGGTTTTGAGCGGTTTTGGTGCTGTGTCCATGGTGGTATTGTATCAGAGGTTTGGGAGGCGTGCAATTCCACCGGGGCGCAGGGCGCGGACGCCAACCAAAGGTTGTTCGCGGTTCCGCGGGTAGGACAGTTTGGCCACGAATTACACGAATTACACGAAATTATCGACACGCATTGTAGGGGCGACGCATGCGTCGCCCCTACAGCCCATCCATGAGGCGCGTTGTAGCCACGGCTCAAGCCGGGGGGCTCGGCAGGGTAAAGAAAAACAGGCTGCCGCTGCCCGGTTCGCCGGTGCTTTCGATGCCCACACGGCCACCCAGCTTTTGGACAATGCGCCGCACGATGGACAGGCCCAGGCCATGTCCCTCTGCCTGAGATGTGTGGAGCCGTTCAAAAGGGGTGAACAGGCGAAGTTGCTCTTCGGGGGTCAAGCCTGGCCCATTATCGCGCACCCAAAAGCGCACCGAGCCGTTGTCGACGGGCCCGGCGCCCAATTGTACCAACGGGGGCTGTCCTCCATACTTGAGGGCGTTGCTGATATAGTTGGCCCACACCGCCTCGACCCAGGGCGCATAGCCGACGGCTTCGGGCCACTGGTCGGGGGACACAATCGTCCCTTGCCGCCTGTCGATCTCCAGGCTGAGGCGCTCTTGGGCTTGGGCTACAATCCAGGCCATATCCAGGGGTTCTGTGCAGAGTTCTTCCACCTGGCGCACGCTGGCCAGGAGCAACAGGTCGTCGATGATCGTGGCCATTCGGCGGCCATGTTGGGTGATCACGTGCATGCCCTCGGCAATGACCTCATCCGGCAGGGTGGTGATGGTCTCCTCCAACATCTCGGCGTACCCAATCAGGGTGGCGAGGGGGTTTTTCAGGTCGTGGGCCACAGTGTGGGCAAAAGCGCTCAGCTCGGCGTTTTGCGATTCCAGCTCCACCGCATGATAGCGCAGGGTCTCCTCGACCAGTTTGCGCTCGGAAATCTCTTGCCGCATCTGTTCGTGCAATTGGGCCTGGCGGATGGCGACAGCCAGCAGAACAGCCACTTCGGTGGCGATAGCGATCTCGGCGCCGGAAAAGGCTCGGGGCTCGCGCGATTCGAAATTGAGGGTGCCCACCAACTCGCTCTGCACAAACAGGGGTACGGCCAGATAGGATTCAATACCCGTCCTCCACAACCTCTCCTGGAGTGCGGACCGGCGGGATTGGGTGGAGAGGTGTGCTGCGCCATGAACGCGCCCGGCGCTCAGCGCCGGCTCGCTGAACAGCTCGGTGTAGAGGTTCAGTTCGCGCAAGGGCTCGATATCGGACGTCGATTCGGCAGCCAGCAGCCGGATCCCCTGCCGAGCATCGCGTACCATCACCATCGTGCGCTGGCAGGGAATCAGGTGGCGGATGCGGCCCACGGCTGCCACAGCGATGGTTTCCGGCAATCGGGCGGCAAGGATCGCCTGGTCGATCTCGTGAAGGATGCGCAGACGTTCCGAGGACTTTTTGAGATCCTCTTCTACCCGCAGGCGGGTGGAGAACTCGTAGGCGTTCTCGAGCAATGCGGCAATCTGATCGGCCATCAATTGGGCCAGGGCCTCATCGGTTCGAGAGAAGGCATCGATCTGGCTACTGCTGAGGGACAGGGTGCCCAACGCCTCACCGCGCACCATCAAAGGGGCCACCATCAGTGAATGGTACAGCAGGGGCAGATCGGTGGTAACAAACCGTTCATCCCTTTCCACATCGGGCACGTTGATGAGCCGTTTTTCCTGGAGAGCAATCCCGGCGATTCCCTGTCCGCGGGCAAAGGCCGGCACGTCACAGGCCAGGTGCGCCTGGTCGCTGGTAGCCACGGTGTACAACGTTTCCCCATCCTTATCCAGCCACTGAACCGTGCCCCGGTCGGCCGTCGGCAAAATATCCACGGCCGAGTCGATGGCCTGAGCGAGGGCTGCATCCACCTGACGCGTGGTCGTCAACACCCGGCTCAACTCCAAAAGCTTGGTCAGGGTATCCTGAGTGAGCTTGCGGGCGGTGATGTCCTTCTGGATGGCGAGATACTGGGCGACGGCGCCTTCTTGATCGTGGACCGGCGAGATGGTGATCTCTTCCCACAACGGGGTACCGTCTTGGCGTTGGTTCTGGCATTCGCCGTGCCATGTCTGGCCTGTTCCGAGGGTCTGCCAAATCTCCGGGAGGACTGTCTCATATTCATGCAGCAACACATGGAGCGGCTGGCCCAGCACATCCTGCCGGCAGTAGCCGGTATTGGCTTCGAACCCCCGGTTGACATACTCGATCCGGCCCTCCAGGTCGGTGATGATCATTGAATCGCTGCTCTGTTCGACGGCCTGCGAGAGCCTGCGTAACTCGAGGTTTTGTTCCTGGAGGGTCTGTTGGGTTGTGCGCAGGGTGGTGGTGTTGCGCACTACAGCCACCTGGCCCTGGATGCGCCCTTTGCGGTCGCGCAGCCACGACAACGTCCAGTCGTACACCTGCCCGGTACTCTCGTCTTGGACGGCTGCTTCCACCGGGGGAGCCTGACGATCATCGAGATGTTGGACAATCTCGGGCCAGCGGGCCAGGACCTCGCCCGCCGGCTTGCCCACCGCGTCCGGCGCCGAACAGCCGAGAATGCGGGCAGCGGCCGGGTTCAGATCGACGATGCGCAGGTGTTCATCAACCACGATCACGCCATCGGCGATAGTGTCGAGCACCGTATTGCGGGCCACCTGTCGAATGTCAAACAACTGGTAGCGGAAAAGGCCCCAGATGATGATCAGCCCGCTCAGAGCAAAGGCAAAGGGGGTCAGGTCCAGGTAGGCCGACAGGTTCCAGCCGACCAGGCGCATCATGTTGGCGGCCAAAGGCACGGCAATGCTGATCAGGACGATGATGATCTGGAGCCGATAGAGTTGGGACACCCGGCGAAGGGCCCGGATGAGGAGCGCCGTGGCCGCCAAAATACAGGCATAGGAATAGGCCGCGTGGACCCAAAAGACAAGGCCATACTGAAAGGCGAATTGGGCGTTGGGCGGCGCGCCGACCAGCTCAACGCGGGACCAGATCCAGCCGTGGGCCTCGTTGGTCCACACCAGAATCTGGGTCACTGCAGGAAGGACAAACAAGGCGGCCAAGGGGCCTCGGGTGAATAAGGCCCTCCTATCGAGATAATCGAGGACGAGGATCAAGAGCAGGGGCCCCACCGCCGTGATGCCCAGATACTGGGCCTTGGCCCAGAACAGCTTGACGGTGGGTTCGACAGAGGTCAGTTCCAGGACATAGGCCAGCGTCCACTCGGCGGCAGCCAGCATGAACAGCGCGGCCGACAGTGCGCCTGGGGTGGGGCGTCGCCTCCAGGCGTAGGCAGCCACGGTGAGGGAGATCAATAAGCAGCCAATTAGGACGAACGCGTAAGGATCAGCATGATTCACGATATGCACCCACGCGATCTGATAAAAGAACCCACCATAAACAGTATACAAGAATTCGAAAACTTTGTCAAAAACCGTGTCGTTTGGTAATCGTTCAGTGAGTGGTGAAAATTGGGGTCGAAATGGTGTACAATAGGGCTGCAGAGGATTGGAGGCAAACAAAACATGCGATTGCAGTTGATTCTACCCCGAGTCGAGCCTGGCGAGATCGAGATC
>CAYVLO010000243.1:0-5339 GCA_964452125.1 uncultured Anaerolineaceae bacterium
GCATCGTGGACACCGCCGGTCAGGTTGAGCGCTTTATGCGCCGCTTGGAAAGGCGAAGTGGGGGCTCTGAGCAGGAGTCCTAGGTACGGAACGTGTGGATAGCAGAGGGCAAAGTGCGAGCTTTGCCCTTTTTTTGTTGAGGGAAGGATCATGGTGCGTCATAGCTACAATGGGGGATGGGTTGAGGTCATCTGTGGCAGCATGTTCAGCGGCAAGACCGAGGAACTGATCCGACGGGTTCGTCGCGCCCGGATCGCTCGACAAAAGGTGCAGGTGTTCAAGCCTGCTCTGGACCAGCGCTACTATGCCGAACAGGTGGCCTCGCACAATGGGCTCCGCTGGGAAGCCGTGCCCGTGACCAGCGCCCGCGGGATCCTCGAGCTGTTGGAGTCTGATACCAACGTGGTAGCGGTGGACGAAGCCCAGTTCTTTGATTGGGAGATCTCCCAGGTGTGCAATCAGCTAGCCCAACGAGGGCTGCGGGTGATCTTGGGCGGGCTGGATGTGGACTTTCGCGGAGAACCATTCGGGCCGATGCCCCTGCTGATGGCCGAGGCCGAAGAGGTGACCAAGCTGCAAGCCATCTGCGTGGTGTGCGGGGCACCTGCCAGCCGCACCCAGCGCCTCATCAACGGCGAACCCGCCGCCTACGACGATCCGGTGATCCTGGTGGGGGGCAGCGAATCGTACGAGGCGCGCTGCCGCCAGTGCCATCAGGTGCCGGGCAAGCCCTAGCCGCCGATTTCATAGTGCGCAAGCTGTGCTGGCGCAACCACGACGCAGCAACAAGCATCCTGGCAAGACAGGCACTCCAAGACGCCCGAGGCGTTGGGCCCACACGCGATCGACCGATATCCCGCGCCTTGCGCAATGAATGGCAGCCGGGACTAGCCTTCGGGCAGCCGCCGGACGCTCAGGCGGAATCCATCCATCGCTACGACAGTGACCTGCTCCCCCGCCTCAACAGGGCCATCCACGGCCTGTGCATCCCATAGCTCCCCAGCGATCAGAACCGTTCCAGTCGGATCGATGGTCGTTCGAGCGACGGCTGTGGCGCCAACAAGGCCTTCCTGGCCTGTGACCGACGGCCTCCTTTGCGCCTGGATCACTTTGGCCACGACAAAGGCAAAAAAGAGGCCGGTCACCAGGGCCACAGAGATTATCGAGGCCAACGACACCTGGTAGAGCGGTGAGTTAAAGAGAACGAGAGCTCCGGCGACCAGAGACACAATCCCTCCTATGGTCAACACGCCCTGAGTGGCTGCTGCAACGTCGACAAAAAAGAGCACAAAGGCCAGGGCGATCAGGATCAGGCCGGCATAGTTGACCGGCAACACCCCCAGAGCATAAAAAGCCAGCATCAGGCAGATCACGCCGACGATGCCGGCGACATAGCCGCCGGGGCTGGAGAGTTCAAACAGGATGGCGTTGACCCCCAAAGTCAGCAGGATAAAGGCGATGGTCGGGTTGGTGATGATGTGCAGGAGCTGTTCAAAAAAGGTCATGGGCTGGCGTTGGACCGCAGCGCCCTCGGTGTGCAGAACGATCTGCCGATCTTGGACGGTCACCTCGAACCCATCCATTTGGGTAAGCAGATCGTCCAGGTTGCGGGCCACAAAGTCGATCACACCCAGCGCCAGGGCCTCGTCGGCTGTGGCAGCGCGGGCCTCTTCAACGGCCGATTCGGCCCAGGCGATCGCCTCGTCCCCTCGCCGGGCGGCGAGGGCTCGGGCCTGGGCCTTGAGGTCCTCTTTGACCTTCTTTTCCATCGTCTCGCCCAGATCCTGGCCTTCGCTGCCCACCGGGCTGGCGGCGCCGATGGTGGTGCCGGGGGCCATGGCGGCGACGTGAGCCGCCAGGGTGATCAACGTTCCTGCTGAGGCGGCATAGGCGCCGGGCGGATGGACATAGACGACCACGGGTACGTCGGCATCGAGCAGGGCCTGGATGATCTTGCCCATGAGGTCCGTCTGCCCGCCAGGGGTGTCCAGCATGATGATCAGGGCCTGGGCGCCGTTGCCTTCAGCGGTGCGAATGCCACGCTCGATATAGCTGAGCATCACCGGGGTCACAGGTCCCTCGATCTCTAGAATATCGACAAAGGGCGCTTGCTGGGCGCTGACCAGGCTAAAGGGCAGGAGGAAAAGACTCAGCCAGAGCAGACTGAGACCCTTTTTCATCTGAGCTGGTTTCATCTCACGCCTCCTTCACAAATTTGTACAACTCTGGCTCCATTATACCCGAATTCGCGGTGAAAGACAACCCAAACCGGGAGGGACTGTTAACCATTTCGGTGTGAAAATGCTCCAGATGAAAATTCTACCCGTGTTACTCTGAAACTTGCTCAGGGATGGGGGCAACCTGCCCCTGTTGCCCGTGTGTAGGGGCCGGTTTCAAACCGGCCCCTACAATACATACATCCATGCCCAGTTCTCATTCAAGGGTCAGGTCCGTAAAACGGCAGGCTAGGCCCAAAAACGGGGCGCCCACGAGGGGCGCCCCTACTTGCCCGAGACCGAAAGCCGTCAACGCTTCCGGCTATTCGGCGAGCAGCGCCTGGAATTCCTTATCCAAAAGAGGCACAACCTCGAACAGGTCGCCGACAATGCCATAGTTGGCGATTTTGAAAATGGGGGCTTCGGGATCCTTGTTGACAGCCACGATGACTTTGGAGGTTTTCATGCCCGCCAGATGCTGGATGGCCCCCGAAATGCCACAGGCCACATACAGGTTGGGCGTGACCGTTTTGCCGGTCTGCCCCACCTGGTGGATGTGCTCGATCCAGCCGGCATCCACCGCAGCTCGGGAGGCGCCCACGGCAGCTCCCAGGGTTTTGGCCAGTTGGACAATGGGCGCGAACCCTTCAGGGCCGCCCACGCCGCGCCCGCCAGACACGATAATCTCGGCTTCGGCCACGTCGATCTCGCCTTCTCCCGCCGAGAGGATGTCGACCACCCGAGCGCGCACCTGACCGGCCACAGGGATCGGTTCTACGGCGGCGTTCAGGCTGGGATCCGGCTCGGGCGTCGGCAGGACGTTGGGGCGCACGGTTGCCAGTTGAGGATCGCCCTTGAAGGCGACGCGGGCCAGGGCCTTGCCGGCAAAGATGGGGCGGGTAGCCGTCAGCCGCCCGTTCTCGATTTCCAGAGCCGTGCAGTCCGAAGCCACGCCCACTCCCAACCGGGCTGCCAGGCGGGGACCCAGATCTTTGCCCATGGCCGTGGCGCCGACCAGGACGATGGCTGGCTCGACCTGGGCGATACAGGAGGCCAGGGTGTAGGTGTACAGTTCGCTGGAATAGACAGCCAGATTCGGGTCGTCGGCGACATAGACCTTGGCGGCACCATGTTGGGCCAGGGCGTTTGGCAGGGCGCCGAGGTCCGAGCCCAGGAGCGCGGCCTCTACCTTACCGCCCAGATCCGCTGCCAGCTTGGCGCCGATCCCCAGCATTTCCAGGCTGACCTTTTTGAGGACCCCATCTCGTTGTTCCGCAATCACCAGAACGTTGTTTGCCATGATTTGCCTCCTAGATGACCTTGGCTTCGTCGCGCAGCAAGCGCACGACTTCTTTGGCCGCGTCGGCGGGCTCGCCGGGGACGATGCGCCCCGCCGGGCGCTCGGGCGGGGGCAGGATCTCGAGGACCTCCAGGCGGGCGGCTGCCGCCCCCACCTCACCGGCATCGAGACCCACATCGGCTACCGTCCACTGGGTGAAGGGCTTGCTCCGAGCCTGGCGGATGCCGCGAAAGGAGGGATAGCGCGGTTCGTTCAACCCCTTTTGAGCGGTGATGACGGCAGGCAAGGGCAGTTCCACCACCTCTTTGCCCCCTTCGATGTCCCGTTCGGCGCGGGCAGACTTGGCGTCCTGATCGATCTCCAGGCTGCTCACCACCGACACGTGGGGCAGATCGAGCATCTCGGCCAGCATAATGCCTACGGCGCTGTTGTCCTCATCCACCCCTTGCCTGCCGCAAAAGATGGCGTCATAGTCGCCGATCTTGGCGATGGCGGCGGCCAGAGCCTTGGCAGTGGCAAAGGCATCGCCGCCCAGGAAGGCTTTGTCGGATAGGTGAAATACTTCGTCGGCGCCCATAGCCAGGCCTTTGAGGATGCTTTCCCTCGCCCGCTCGGGGCCCAGACTGACCAGCGTGACCTTGCCGCCGAATTTCTCCTGCCATTTGAGGGCCTCTTCCAGGGCGAATTCGTCGTAGGGGTTGACCACGTACTGGATTCCCTCGTCCACGACCTTGCCGCCCCGGACCTCGATCCGAGTTTCGGTGTCGGGTACTTCTTTGAGACAGACGATTGAGTTCATGCTTCCTCCTTCATGGAATCTGCTGTACAGAATCGATGGGCCGCACGCGCCAAACTGCCTATATCAGCATGGCATCCAACAGGGCCAGGGTCTGCTTCTGGGTGAAATGTCCCAGCGTGATGGCTTTGGAAGGGCAGGCTACCGAACAGGCGCCGCACCCTTTGCACAATACTTCGTTCAGGGTCATGATCCCGCGCCAGGAGTGGAGACTCAACGCACCGTAGGTGCAGGCCGCCTCGCACAAGCCGCAGCCCACGCACAACACTGGATCGATGGTGCTGATAATGGCCTCGACCTTGGCTTTGCCCAGGGAGAGGGGAATGAGGGCCGATGAAGCTGCCGCTTTGGCGTGGGCCACGGTGTCAGGGATGTCCTTGGGCCCCTGACAGGTTCCGGCCAAAAAGACGCCGTCGCTGGTGGTATCCACAGGGCGGAGCTTGGGGTGGGCTTCGGCCAAAAAGGCGTCGCCGGTGCAGGCCAGTTTAAGCATCTGCGACATCTGTTGGCCCCCCGAACCAGGCTCCAAGCCCACAGCCAGGACCACCATGTCGGCCTCGACCTCTACGGTGCGGCGCAGCAAGGTGTCCTCCGCGCGCACCACCAATTTGTCCCCCCGGCGGTAGACTTCGGAGGGGTTGCCTCGCCGGTAGCGCGCCCCCCGCGCCCGGGCGCGATCGTAGAACTCTTCGCCGCCCTTGGAAAAGGCCCGCACGTCCATGTAAAAGACCGTGACGCGGGCATCGGGCAGTTGGTCCAGGATGACGTTGGCCTGCTTGGCCGTGTACATGCAGCAGACCCGGGAGCAGTAGGCGTTGCCCACTTGCTTGTCGCGGGAGCCGACGCAGTGGATCAGGACCACGTGTTCGGGCTGGCGGTCGGTGCCAGGGATGAGGATGCGCCCGCCTGTCGGGCCGTTCTTGGCAGCCAGGCGCTCGAATTCGAGGGACGAGATCACGCCGGGGTAGCGACCATGGCCAAACTCGGGCTTGCGCTGGGGGTCAAAGGGATCGTACCCGGTGGCAAC
>CAYVLO010000244.1:0-5338 GCA_964452125.1 uncultured Anaerolineaceae bacterium
AAGCGGTAATGAGTATCCAGTCCCAACAGGCGTTCCCACAGTGTGGCCAGTTGGGCCGACTCCTCACTTGCCCAGCATTGGATAGAGTCTCGCCGACGCCGGGGCCGCTCAAGCACCAGCCAGCAGCCTTGGGGGACTACCACTCGCTTTCGGATGCCTGGAATGCTTCGCACTAGTATTAGACGGAGGTGCAGATCATCTAGGGAATCAGGATTCATGGGACGCTCCCCCCATTCAACTGCAGTGTTCACCCATAGCTCGACGAAGGGATTGGATTCAATCCTCCCTATGGCGTTGGCTCCGGAGCTTTTGAACTGTTAACCCAGGTGTCCTACCTGAGTGCCTATGTTCACCTAAAAGATGTACAGGCACAGAAATCAGGGGTCTTCTCACACCTGTGCCCGCATGGCAAATCACAACATAAAAAAGTACTGGTACACGCAGATTGTAGCACCAACTCAACATCCTGTCCAGTGGGCGTCAGTAGGCGCAGAATCGGAGACCTATCCCCCATCCCGAAATTTTTCGAACCGCGTCAAATCCTTTGGCGATACCGATGGCTTGACCCCTTCCATGACCGCCTCAAAGTCATTCCAGGCCACATCCCGATCGACGCCAGCTTCTACCGCCTCGAGAAAGGGTATCGCGCAGGCCTTGCGGCAGATATTGACCACATCGGCGCCGCTATACCCCTCGGTGCGCAGGGCCAGCGCATCTAGGTCCACAGCAGGGGCCAACGGACGGCCGGTCAGGTTCAGCGCCAAGATACGCCGCCGAGCATCGAGATCGGGCAGGGGCACATAGATCCTTTCATCGAACCGTCCCGGACGCATGACCGCAGGATCCAGGGCCCACGGTTCGTTGGTGGCACCCACAAAGAGCAGAACTCCTTCGCCCTCATGGCGGTCAAAGCCCTCCAGTTCGGCCAGGAACTGGGGAACTACCCGCTGCATGACGGTGGATTGGCTGCTGCGTCGCCGGGGGACGAGCGCTTCCACCTCATCAATAAAGATGACACTGCGTGACTCGGCGCGGGCCAGGGCAAACAGCTTGGCCACGTTTTGCTCCGCCTCGCCCACCCATTTGCTCATGATCTCGGATGGTTTGACGGTGAAAAAGGCTGCCTCAACCTCGCCAGCAACTGCCCGGGCGATGAGCGTCTTGCCCGTGCCTGGAGGCCCATAGAGCAAGATGCCGCCGCCGCGCCGGATGCCAAATTTTTCGGCCTGCGCCGGGTGGGTGAAGGGATAGATCAGCTTCAGACGGATCTGCTCCTTGACGTCATCAAGGCCTGCGACATCGTCAAAGCGGGTCTGAGGCCGTTCGACTACCAGCCAGCCAGCCCCGTCTCCTTCCGCTATTGGCAGGGCGCGCTTACGGGCTTCCGCTTGGCGGATGAGTGGTTCCAACGCCTCAGCCTTGGCCTGGAGCTGCCGGGCATACCCCAGCCGTTTGGCAGCGAACGCCTTGTTCTCCGTGCCTTCGGCAGCTTTGGCCATATACTCGGCTGCTTTGAGAAAGTGGTAGCGGGCCTCAGAATACCGCTCCCCATCCTGGGCGGCAAGACCATCCTGCATGTGATCTTTGGCTTTGTCGAGATGAAAACGCATGGACTTGTTCCTATGATTGGTCATCCCCAAAGGCCGCGCTTTTGGCGCTTGGCCTGCCCTTCCATCCGACGAAACCAGTCGATGTATCGATAGTTGGGCGACCGGGGTTGGTGATAGGCTTGTCCCTGGCGGATGAGTTCCGCATTGGCGCATTGGTTGCCCACCCACACGTATCGCCACAGCGCTCCAGTGCCATCCCGATCCTCGGCGTCGGCCTCGAGGCGGACATGGCGATTCTCCGCCAGACGCCGGTTTGCCTGCAAGGCTTCGTGGGCGCCAGGGTCGGGCCTGCCCAGGGAACCTTGCAGCAAGGGGACATCAACGCCGATATAGCGCACGATTTCCCCCGTTGCCAGGCGGATAGTTTGACCATCCAGAACCTCAGCCACCAGTACCGGCGTGTCGCCATCGCACTCGGCTGTCAATGGTGGCGTTGCGGGTAGGGAAAGATCCAACGGTTGGGGCCATTCCTCCTCGGGTACGCCCAAAATTCGTAACAGCGCGTCCAATTTGGCTTCATCACTGGCCATCTCTTCTACCGCTTTGGTCAGGTCTTCCCACGTCAACTCGACTGCTGGGGCCGCAGCGCGCAGCGCCTGCCAGCGTAAGGCGTTCTCCTGGACCCAGATCAGACGTTCGACGAGCCGCTGTTGTTTGATCACCAACCCCAGCAGCTTGGCCTCTGTCGATGCCTGGCGATCCAGATCAATCAAGCGGTGGGCCAGCGCCCGCTGCACGCGCAGGCTATACTCCGTAGCCCCCTCTTGATCCAGAGTCGTCTTGTGCGTCTCAAGCGTGTCCAGTATCGCCAACCGGCGCTCGAATTCGACGGCCAGTTTCTGGCGCAGCGCTTTTAGCTCAGCCAGTGGTATGAGAGCCAAGCGGTCCCATTGAGCGTCCCTATCCATCACTTCCGATTCCTGTTCCAGGAGAATAACCCCAGCAATACCCATCGCCGACGGATGCGAGGCCACAGGGCGCAGCCAACGGCTAGCCCTGTGGCCCAGCTACCCCAAACGGCGTTGCAGCGCCTCATCAATCTGTTTCATGACGGCTTCGAGGTCTTGATCCTCAAAGCCCGGCTCGGCTGTCTCCTCGGCTTCAGAGGCGATGGAACGCATGATTTCGGCCAGTTCGCCCTGATGCTCCAACTCAACGTCAGCTAATGTCTCGTCGGTCATATCCATCAGGTCGTCGAGCCGGTCCTCCATGGCCTCGGTCCAGGCCATGGCCCGGGCAGTGTTCTGCATGATGCGAGCGGCGTCGGCCGGGTTGGCGTTGACCAGCATCGACTGGGCCATGGCCTCAAAGGCGCCCATGAACTCGGCACTGGCTTCCGCTTGGTCGCTTTGTGCTTGAAAGAGATCGAATGTCACGAGAAGGCGTTCCCAGCGGTTGATATCCAGTCGCATATTGGCAATCGCCTTGGCGATCTTTTCAAAAGTTGGGCGATCGCCCAACCGGTAAGCCCGCTTGGCCAGCTTCCAATACTGGCCAAGCTGTTTCTGTTGGTTACGAACGTGGCGCTCGACCTTGCGACGGCCCTCCTTGGCCTTGATTTTGCGTTCTATCGCTTTTCGTTCTTTGCGACGCTCGAAAAAGTCCATGTTTCGTCCTCCCTACTTTTGTGCCTTTTGCCATTCATCCAACTGCTCGAGAACAGATGGGGTGGTCACTGGCCGCACACGTTCCAAGGCGGTGTCAAAATCGCTCGCCGTAAGGGGTTCTACCCTGAGTTCGTATTCCTGTATCGCCTCCATTCCCTCGTCGGCGAGGTCGGATAGGTTCGGGTTGGTCCGGCTCAGCATCCGGCCGATGGCTTCCTGACACATCTGGGCGATATCGCGTCCCGAGTAACCCTCGGTCTGTTCGACCAGCGTTTTTAGAGGCACATGGCTGTGGTGACCAGCCTTGCCGATCTGTAAATCCAGGATCATTTCCCTGGACTTGGGGTCGGGCAGAGGGACATTGATGCGCTTGGAAAAGCGGGTCAAGACAGCGCGATCTACCAGCCAGGGAACGTTGGTGGCGCCTATGGTCAGCACATAGGGTGCTTCCGGCCCCTTTTGATCCATGCCGTCCAATTCGGCTAACAAGGTAGAAAGAATACGCTTCTCAGCGCCACTCTCACTGCCGCCTCGTGGCAGAGTCAACGCATCGAACTCGTCGAGAAAGATCACCGACGGCGCACGCCCCCTGGCTGCCTCGTACAAGGCACTGACCAGTTTGGTCGATTCGCCGAACCACGGGGACAGAAGGTCGCTGACCTTCACGTTGAAAAAAGTGGCATCCAGCTCATTGGAGGCAGCGGCGGCCAGCAGAGTTTTTCCAGTTCCCGGTGGGCCATAAAGCAGAATGTTTCGCGCCGATTCCAGGCGCACCCCGGGAGGTCGGCGGGCAAGAGCCAGGGCAAAGGCGTCCTTGATATCCCGCTTGGTCTCCTCCAGGCCGCCGATGTCCGCCCACGTAACAGAAGAGCGATAAATGAGATTCAGGACCTCGGCATGATAGTCTGCTGCCGCCCCGGCTTCAGCCGCGGGGGCGGCAGCAAGGCCCGCTTCGATTTTGTTGGCCAGCTCTCCATACTGCTGGGCGCGATCGAGTCGCTTGCGCTGGATCTCGGTAGAAATCCCATAGCGCGCATACTGGCGCATTAGGTCCGCGCATTGGCGGTAGGCTGCTGCTGCTTCCAGGCCTCGACCCTGTTCCCAATGGCGCCGGGCCTGAGCCTCCGCCTTTTGGAAGCGGGCGTACACCTGTGCACTCAAGTCAACACTCATAGGCTTCACCTCCCAGTGCACCAGTCCTGGTGCATAGGTCTAGCCCTCACGCTCATCTTCCTCTCGATCGAAAAGGGAGTCCTCCAGGTCAGGCACCACAAGGCCGCTCTCCTGATCCTTCTGCCAGGTGCCCACAATGTCCTTGATCCGCGGGTCCTCTTCCTCCGTTTTAAAGAGTGCCTCGTCCTCGTCAAACACACCCAGCAACTGATTCAGCTTCTCCAGCTGGAAACTACCGTCGATCGTGGCTTGGTCCATGTAGGCCTGCAGCTCGGCGGTGTCCATCTTGCTGATCATATTCCACAGGGGTGTGTTGGCCAGGGCTCGCTGGTTCTCTTTGAGAAAGATAAAGCCATCGATGATGCGCAACTGCCTGGAAAAAACGGCCAAGTTGCGGTCGTGGTGCTTGGCTTGGGCCTCGAGCTGCAGAATCTGCTGTGCCAGGAGCTGTTGCTTGCGCGCCGACCGCTCGGCACGGCCCTTGTTATCGAGATCCGCCTTCTGCGCCTCGATTTCATCGATCTGGCGCAGCACCCGTGATTGCTCCCGCTCCAGCTGGATACGGGCAGTCTGTAGTTCATCAACCTTCAGATCCCCGAGCTTTTTCCGCCTGGAAACGATCCCTCGCACATTGGAAAAGATGTTCATGTCAGCCTCCTTCGATTGGTTTATTGGGGGATTCCATCCCCGAGATTATATCGACCGCCGCATGATTTGGCGACCGTGCTTACCGCCTTTTTTGACTTGATAGCGACCTGTGGCCACGAGCCGATCAAAGGCCTCATCCACCTCATCTACCAGAGCCCGTCCCTGCTCGACAAGCTCGCTATCTACGACGCCTGTTCGGCCGCCTTTGAGCATTTGCTGAATCTCGACCATTACTCTTTGAACGACATCCATGGCCATTTCTGGAGAAAAAAGAACGGCTAGTTGATCGAGCCTCGTATC
>CAYVLO010000245.1:0-5323 GCA_964452125.1 uncultured Anaerolineaceae bacterium
AAACCCATGGGCCCCCGCGTTCGCGAGGGTGACGTCTCGGGCGGGGCGACGACGAGGGCGAGCGGTCTACGACCCGCAGGGCAGCAGCCTCAGCGTCAGAATCTGGTAGGGCCGCACAGAGAACTCGACAGACTGCCCCTCGCAGGCCAGCTCCTCCTGATCCTCCTCCAGCAAATTGGTGCGCCAGGCGCCCGCCAGCGGCAGCGACATCGTCAACCGGCAGGGGCCGCGCTGGCGCTGGCACTCGTACAGCCTGACGATCAGGCCGCGCCCATCCTGGGCCTGCTTGACCGTCTCGATGACCACGTGGGGCCGGTCGACCTGCACAAAGGACACCGGCATCGGCGCAGCCTGTGGCAGCAGCGCCGCCGCGCCTGTCCCGCGCGGCGCTGCCGCACCTGCCCCCCGCGGCGCCGCCGCACCTGTCTCCCGCGGCGCTGCCCACACCCACAGCGGATCGTTGAGGGCATAGGCCTCCGCGATGGTCTCGTGGCCCCAGCGGCCCTGGTGGGGCAAAAGGCTGTAGGCAAAGCGGTGCTCGCCCAGGTCGGCCACCGGGTCGGGCTCGGTGGTCCCCCGCAGCAGGGTCAAGCGCAGCACCCCATCGTGGATGTCGTAGCCGTATTTGCAGTCGTTGAGCAGGCTGACGCCATAGCCGCCCTCGCTCAGATCGGCCCACTTTTGGGCCGCCACCTCAAACTGGGCCCAATCCCAGCTCTTGTTGCGATGGGTGGGGCGCTCGACGTTGCCCCACTGGATCTCGTAGGTCGCCGTGGGCGACAGCACGTCCACGGGAAAGGCCACCTTGAGCAGGGCGTGACGCTCCCGCCATTGCACCGTCGTGTCGAAATCCAGGCGGCGGGCGTCGCGCGCCAGCGAGATGCGCTGCACCCACTCGCTGTGGCGCACCGTGCGGCGGATCTCCAGCGCGGCCCGCAGCGGCCCGGCCTCCACCACGGCGATGGCATGGGCCGGGTCGGCCCCCCACATCCGGTCGTCGTAATAGATGTCAATCTCCCACGAGTCGGGCGTCTTGGGCCGGTCCTCGAAAATCTGGAGCTGATTGGCCACGGCCCCGGGGGGCAGCACCTCCCGCCCGGCCTCCTTGTCGTAGAGGCGGACGATGTCGCCGGCGTCGTCGAACTCGACCCGCAAAAAGCGGTTTTCAAGAAGCCGGGGCGAGACCTGCAAGTCGTCGTCGGGAAGAGGCTGCCTCCCCGCTTGAGCGTTCCACCGCAGCGGCGTCAGGCTGTAGGGCGGCGCCTCGCCCACATCCAGCAGCAGTCCCTGATCGGTGGGCTGGGTTGCCACCACGCCGCCGTCGGGACTCTGCAGCGTCGCCCCTTCGACTTGGCCGCCGGGCCACAGGGCCAGGTCGCGCCGCGGGAAGGAGGTGGGGTTGACCACCCACAGCTCGCCTCCCAAGTCATCGGCCCGGGCGCCCGTCAGGGCCATCATCGCTCCCTGTCGGACGTTCTCGGCCGTGGCCGCCACCTCGGCATATTGGGCCTGCGATTCGGCATAGACGGCGGTGATGCTCGATCCAGGGATAATGTCATGGAACTGGTTGAGGCAGACGGTTTCCCAGGCCTGGCGCAGCTCCTGGTGGGGATAGGCGTAGCCGGGCACAAGGGTCGCCGCCATTGCCGCCAGGAATTCGGCGTCGTGCAGCAGAAACTCGCTCTTGCGGTTGGCGCGCTTGTTGCGGGCCTGGGTGGTGTAGGTGCCGCGATGGTACTCCAGGTACAACTCGCCGTTCCAGGTGGGCAGCCGGTCGCCCACGGTCGCCTCCAGCGACCGGAAAAAGTCGAGGGCCCGGCCCGGGCGCACCCGGGGCAAGCCGGGCATCCCGTCCATGGCCTCCAGATTTTCCAGCATCTCGTGGGTGGGGCCGCCACCGCCGTCGCCAAAGCCGTAGGCCATCAACAGCGGCGGCGTCACCCCCGGCGTGCCCCAATCCTTTTGCTGAAAGTTGGTCCAGGTGTTGCGCACGCCGGCTGGGGTGACCATGGCATTGTAGGTGCTGGCAAAAGAATCGCCCCCCTCGCGGGTGGGGCTGAAATGGGTCAACACCCGGGTGCCGTCCAGCCCCTGCCACCAGAAGGAATCGTAGGGCAGGCGGTTGTACTGGCTCCAGCCGATCTTGATGGTAAAGAAATACTCTAGCCCGGCCTCGCGGATGAGCTGGGGCAGGCTCCAGGCATAGCCGAACACGTCGGGCAGCCACAGCACCGGCGAGGCGGCGCCGGGCCCAAACTGCTCCCGAAAAAAGGTCTGTCCCAGCAGCAACTGTCGGGCCAGCGACTCGGGGCCCGACAGGTTGCAGTCGGCCTCCACCCACATGCCGCCGAGGGCCTCCCATCGCCCGTCAGCCACCCGCTGCCGGATCGCCTCGAACAGGGCCGGGTACCCCTGGCGGACATAGTCGTAGAGCTGGGGCTGGCTCTGGGTAAAATAGAAATCGGGGAACTGCTCCATCAACCGGATGGCGTTGTGGAACGTGCGCCCGGCCTTGTGCCGGGTCTGGTCCAGCGTCCACAGCCAGGCCACGTCGATGTGGGCATGGCCCACCGCCGTGACGTCGGCGTCGAGGGGCGCGCCGGCGTGACCGATGCCCTCCCGCAGCGCAGCCAGGGCCACGGGCACGCTGGCGTAGAATCCTTCGCCCAGGGGCTCGAGCGTGTCCAACTGCTTAAAGGCCTCGTCCAGGGCGTTGAACAGGTGGGCGCGAGTCGGGTCGTCGTCGGGCAGCGCGCAGGCCGTGCCCAAGGCCACCCACGCCCGGGCGATCAGCTCGCGGGTGGGGGAGTCGACTTGGACCACCTGGCAAGGCTTCATTCGCAGTTGGATGTCGCTGCCGCCGCGAATCACCCCCGGCTCGGAAAAGGAGAAATCGGGCGCGCCGCCGGCCCAACCGTGCAGGGCCAGGGTGTGGGGGCGGCCGTCGGCCAGGTCGTCGGGCAGGCGCACCTCCTGGTGGTGGCGGTCGCACGAGGCCAAGGGCTGCCCGTCGACGTACACCAGGCAGTCGGGGTGGGAAAAGTCGCCCGCCTCGCCGATGGGCAACAGCAGCGCCAAGTGCCCCTCCCCCGCCCAGTCCTCCGGGATCTGGAAGGTGGTGCGCAGGCAAAAGGTGGCGTCGGCCCGGCCCCAGAACCCACTCCAGGGAATCTCGGGCCAGTCGGCGTCGTCGGCGCCCGGCTCCACCGGGGGCCGGGCGCGGGGACCGTCCAGCTCCCGGTAGCGAAAGGGGGGGAATCCCAGTCGGCGCCGATAGGCCAGCGGGCCGATGACGTACAGCCGCTTTTTGAGCTTTTCGGCCGTCCAGCGGATCTGGTGGTACAGGCTGCGTGGGTCAGCGGTCATGGCGCACCTCGCGGTCGGTATTCTCGCGGGCAGGGGCTTGCCGTCGCGAGGCCGCCCTTCCGGGGACGGCTCTGTCATTATAGGCGACGAACGAGGCGCTGTCAATCCGGGGTTCCCGGCGGTGATCGGGCTCGGCAGCCCGGCCACGAAGGACACGAGTTTCAAAGGGAGGGCCGCGCTCGGACTGGGGCGACGCTCCCTGACCCCGTCCCCGAGGTCAGGCGCCGTTCCGCATCCCCGAGGACGGCGCCGTGCGGACACGGGGCGGTGAGCAATGGGTAGGGGCGCGGCATGCCGCGCCCGGACTGCCCGCACGGCCGGAATTTTTTGGGGGAGCGCCTCTGACGGCGCAGTGTCTTTGTGGGGGCTCGGCCGAGCCCCCATAAATACACTGCGGCGAAAGAGGCAAGCTTTTCGGGAGATTGGACCTTGCGGGTGGAGGGGTGACGACGCAGGCGCCATTCGGACGTCGGCCCGTCCTTGCCGCCATCCCCCACATGCGCTATAATGCCGATTGGAACCGCACAGCCGCACAGCCGCATCCCGGCTGCCCATGACAGGGAAAGGACGGAATCATGAACACCGAGGCCCACCAGCCGCCGCCTCTGCACCTCTTTGGGGGACAAGGGCGCCTGCTGCACCTGGCCCACGCGAACGGCTTTCCGCCGGGCACCTATCGCCGGCTGGCCCTGGCCCTGACGGCCCGCTACCGCGTGGCCGGCCTTCCCCTGCGCCCCCTGTGGCCCGGAAGCTCACCCGCCAGCGCTCTCACCTGGCGCCCCCTGGCGTCCGACCTGGTCGCGGCCCTGGAGCGAGAAGGGGAAAGCGGCATCGTCGGCGTGGGCCATTCCCTGGGCGGCGTTCTGACCCTGTGGGCGGCCATCGACCGTCCCGATCTCTTTCGGGCCGTGGTCCTGATCGACCCGGTGATCCTGCCCCGCCGCTGGCTGTGGTCGATGCGCCTGTTGCGGGCCGCCGGCCTGGGCCATCGCCAACCGCTGGTCCAGGGGGCGCTACGACGGCGCACCCGCTGGCCCAGCCGCGCCGCCTGCCTGGACCATCTGCGCCGCAAGCCCCTCTTTGCCGCCTGGACCGACGGCGCCCTCGAGGACTATGTCGACTCGGCCACGCGCCCCATGGCCGACGGTTCGGTCGAGCTGATCTATCCTCCCGCCTGGGAGGCCCACATCTTTGCCACCACCCCCACGGATACCTGGCGCGACGCGCCCAAACTCCGCATCCCCACCCTATTGATCCGTGGCGAACGGTCGACCACCTTTTTGGGGCCGGTGGCTGCGCGTCTGGCCCAGATGCTGCCTCAGGCGCAACGGGTCACCATCGCCGGCGCCGGGCACCTGGCGCCGATGGAACGCCCGGCCGAAACGGCCGCTGCCCTCCTCGATTTTCTGGAGCGCTGCCCATCGTAGGGGCGCGGCATGCCGCGCCCGTACAGCGGCGACGGGCGGGCCGCTGGGTCAGCCACGAATTGCACGAATTTCACGAATTCAGAACAGGCGCATGGCGCCAGGCCAACGGAGACCGACCGAGTCGCATCGCCTCCCGCGCAACCGGATCGCGACCGGGCAACGCCTCACATGCGGGGTCCAGGGGCCCGCAGGGCCCCGGCGCGGGGGGGGGCAGCGCGGGCGCCCCCACAAATGTCCTGCGCTGCCAAAGGTCACGCTTCTTCGAGGCTCGGGCCCTGCGGGTGGGAGCATTGGGAGGCGGCAGCAAGCGCTCGGCCAGGGCAGGGGCCGCACTCCATAGCAGGCCGCGCCCATGGACCCCCGCTTGCGCCTGCCTGCACAGGCAGGCGGGGGTGACGGACAGGCGCGGGGGTGACACGCCGCCCACAGGCGACGGCCGTGTAGGGGCGACGCATGCGTCGCCCTATGCGCATCAAGTTAAGGATGGTAAAAGAAGGGAAAGCCCACCAGCCTGCGTCATGCCCGCGAAA
>CAYVLO010000246.1:0-5319 GCA_964452125.1 uncultured Anaerolineaceae bacterium
GTGAGCACCGGGTTATCGGGATCGTACCAGAAATCGACGTCTTTGAACTCGATATCGCCGCGGATGGTGCCCGGATCGATGGCGTTCTCTCGGTCGGTGACGTCGGGTACCGCGTCGATGAGCGAAAAAGCTCGCTCTGCCGACGCGATCGATTGCTGCATCTCGGCATAGACCCGGGCCAGGTCCTGGATAGGCCACATCATGGCCGTGATGTAGGATATAAAGGCCTGAATGCCACCCACGGTGATCAGCCCAAGGTTGGCCTGTAGCCCACCCAACCAGACAATGCCCCCGACGGCGAACGCGCTGATGAGCTGGACCACGGGCAAAAAGAGCGCCGAAATCCAGGCCGCTCGATAGGAGGCTCGGTACATGGTATCGGTCAGCCCACCGAACTCGTGTAGATTTTGCTCTTCTCGACATAAGGACTTGATCACCCGCACGCCGTTGATGTTCTCGTTGTAGGCGCCGGTGATCTTGGAATTGATCTTGCGCACCTTGCGATATTCGACCAGAATTCGCTGCTTGAATTGAGCGGCCACAACCAGAAGGATCGGCACCATGACCATAACAGCCAGGGCCAGCTTCCCGTTGATGATGACCATAAAGTAAAAGGCCGTGGCGACGTTCATAATGGCCCAACTGACATCGACCAGGCCCCAGGTGGCCAATTCGGCGATGCGGTCGGTGTCCGAATTGACGCGCGACATGATCCAACCCACCGGCGTCCGGTCGAAATAGGAAAAGGAGAGGTCCTGCAGGTGGTTGAACATCTTTTTGCGCAGGTCGTAGCGGATGCGCTCGCCCAACACGCTCGACAAAAAGATAAAGCCGAACACGAACACGGCCTGCACCAACAGCAGCGCTCCATAGGTCATGGTAATGCGGATCAGCATCTCGCGGTCTCGGGCGATGATGCCCTCGTCCATGATCCGCTTGCTCAAGAAAGTAAAGTAAGAGTCCATGGCCGAAACGGCCAGAATGGAGATCAGGAACCCGACCACCCACAGCCAGTGAGGTCGGGTCAGCCCCAAGATCCGCAGCAGGGTGCGGCCGTTGAACTGGGTCGTAAACTCTTCTTCTTCGAACTCAAACTCTTCGGCCACCGGAGGCCTCCTTCTCTGGCTGCTCGGTTTTGGGCGCTGCTGTGGCGATCTCTAGTTCCAGTTCGTCCTCGATGCGGGCCTGCATCTCATAGATGCGGCGGTAGATGCCTTCGGTTTCGAGAAGGGTGTCGTGGGTGCCCTTTTGGACGATCCGCCCCCCATCGAGCACCAGGATCAGATCGGCGTTCATGACGCTCTGGATGCGATGGGCGATGATAAAGGTGGAACGCCCTTTCATCAGGTTTTCCAAGGCCGAGCGGATTTCCGCCTCGGTCTCGGTGTCGACCGACGACGTCGAGTCGTCCATGATCAAAATCGCAGGATCCTTCAGCAGGGTGCGGGCGATGGCAATGCGCTGCTTCTGACCGCCCGACAGGGTGACGCCCTTTTCGCCGACCAGGGTGTCATAGCCCTGGGGAAAGCTCAGGATGCTCTTGTGGATGGCGGCTGCTTGGGCCGCCGCGGTGATCTCCTCGTCTGTCACCTCTCGGTGGACGCCATAGCGGATGTTCTCGCGGATGGTGCGGGAAAAGAGGAACGGTTCCTGTTCGACGATGCCGATCTGCTGGCGTAAAAAGTGGCGGGGATAGTCGCGCAGCTCGATGCCGTCGAGGGTCAGGCTGCCGCTGGTGTATTCGTAGAAACGGGGCAGTAGATTTACCAGGGTTGTTTTTCCCGAGCCGGCGCCGCCCAAAAGAGCGGTGACTTGACCCGGACGGCATTCGAAGCGGATCTCGTTCAAAACGGGCGAATCCTTGTCGTAGGCAAAGCCAATGTCGTGGAAGCGGATGTCGCCCCGGACGCGCTCGGGCAGTGGACTTGTCCCCTCATCCAATGGCTCTCGGTCCTCGCGGAGGATGGTGCGCACTCGCTCGAAGGAGACCATGCCGGTGGACATTTGCACGATCAGGCGGCCCAGGTTGCGCATGGGCCAGATCAACCAGATGACCAGTCCATGATAGGCCAGGTAGGTGCCCACGGAGATGGTGCCGTCGATGGCCATCAGCGCTCCGACAAAGAACCCCCCCAGCATCTGAAATCCGCACAGGATGTCGGACATGGGCCAGAACAGCGAGTGCATCACGCTCAGCCTCTTGCCCCGGCGGTACTTTTCGATGTTGTCCTTTTCGAATTTGTCCCGTTCGTACTCTTGCCGGGCAAAGGCCTTGACCACCCGCACCCCCGTCAGATTCTCCTGGAGGGTTGTGGATAGGACGGCGTCCTGTTCCTGAAAGGCTTCGTAGGCAGCCGAGATCTTGCGAAAGAAAAAGATAGAAGTGAGCACCACCAGCGGCACGACGACGATGGACAGCAGGGCCAGTTGCCAGTTTAGCCACAGCAGGGCCGCCAGGTTGACCATGAACAGCAGCACGATGCGTCCCACGCCGATGGCCTGATCGGCAAAGAATCGGCGCAGGGCATCCACGTCCGACGTGGAGCGTTGGATCAGCTCCCCGGTCGACGTCCGGTCATGGTAGGAAAAGGATAGGCGCTGGATGTGGTCAAAGAGATAGTTGCGCAGCCGCAGGGTGACGCCTTCGGCCGTCTGCGCAGCCAGTTTGCCGCTGAGAAAAGTGAATCCACCCTGGACCAGAGCCAGGAGGACAAAGACCAGAGCGACGACCGGAAGGAGATGGCTCCGAGCCGCGTCGCCCAGGATGTTGTCGACAAAGTAGCCCAGGAGAAGCGTGGTGGCGGTCCGAGCTACGGCCCCGATCCCCAAGACAAGCGTGGCCCACAAATAGGTCAAGCGGTAGCCGGTCATCATGCGCCAAATGCCGACGAGGGCATTGCCGACCGTTGTGTTTTTCAGATCAAAGTCGGGCGCGCGGACGAGCGATGACATGAGAAAATGCCTCTCAGCCCCTTTTGTTGAACGTAGATGCGCCAGGCGCAGATGTGAGATGGCTCAGGCGACCACAAATTATACCGCAGAGTGTCCCTTTGGCCAATTTCGATGGGGGCAAAGGCCAGGGCCCGGTCAAAGTCGCGTGCTGGCTTTGGTTGCTCTTCCACGGGAGCGCACCGCAACTCGTAAGAGCTCCTCCTAGCAGCCTGTCGGAGAGGGTTGTCATTCTGAGGAACGGAGGCGGCAAAGCCGCCGGAGCGACGAAGAATCTCGCCATTAGATCCCATTTGACAGCCGAAAAGCGAGATTCTTCGGCCCCTTCGGGGCCTCAGAATGACAAAATAGACGGCGTTTTGCCTCGGTGGTTTTCTCTCCGACAAGCTGCTAGCGTCATGCCCGCGGAAGCGCCTGTGTACTCACAGGCAGCATCCATTCTAGGGCACAAGGCGTATGGACCCCCGCCTTCGCGGGGGTGACGCGCGGGTTGCTAGGGTTACAGCTTGTTCAAAAGGACTTTGACAGGGCTCTGACTGTGCCAATTACTGATTTTGCAGGGCCCTGTCAAAGTCCGTTTTGCCACACCACAGCGCCCATGGAATCAGGGCACGACTTTGACAGGACCCTGGGGCAAAGGCAATCGTTTTTCGTGAGGAACTCTTGGATTGGGCGTGATTTGCCGTCGGTTTGGGGCCCGCTGTCTGGAGCAGGGCGACGCATTCCCGCGACACCTGACCAAGGCCGCGAGTCCCTCCCTGTTCGAGGGTATGCGGCGAGCCATTGGTTTCTGGGAATGCGTCGCCCCTACGCCCTTGACGGGCATCGCCGAAAGAGATCGGACTTTAATCGCAGGTGCAGTCGCAATCGGCGTCACCAGCGCACTCGCAACGCTGGGCGATGGCCTCGATCTCGACACGCCCGCCCAAGGGCAGGGCTGCTGCCTGGACGGCCGAACGGGCGGGCGGGTTCTCGGTAAAGAACTCGGCATAGACCGCGTTCATGCGGGCAAACTCGCCCATGTCGGCCAGAAAGACGGTGGTTTTGACCACGTGCTGGAGGCAAGACCCCCCGGCCTCCAACACGGCCTGGAGGTTCTGCAAGGCCTGCCGGGTTTGGCTTTCGATGTCGGGACCGGCAAAGTCCTTGGCGCCAGGCACCAGGCCGAGCTGTCCAGCGGTGAACACGAATTCGCCGGCCCTGACCCCTTGGGAATAGGGTCCCACGGCGCCTGGCGCCCGATCGGTGGCAAACGTTTCCTTTTTCATGTGGAAAGGCTCCCTTTCTTTTTCTGGATGATGGTTCGGTTGGCCGTCCAAGAACACCGGCCTGGATCACGGTGGTCGGGTCTGTGGTTTCCGGGTAAAAGACACTGTCTTCCAGATCCCAGTCGTGGGCCAGCAGGCTGAGGGCTCCAGAATCCAATCCTGAGGCAGTGTCGCCTCGATAGGTCGTGAACGAGTCTCCCATAGCACGCCGTGGGTCGTTGACGGGGTTGGTGGTGATGGTTGCTGTGTTAAAAAGCAGGGAAACTGGCAAAAACGACGGAAGGACCTGCCACTTTGGCCAGCACATTGTAGCACACTCTCGGTCATTTCGCAATAAAAATTTGGGTCAGGAAGAGTTATCAGAATTGCTGGCCATACGCTGCGCTCTCGGACGGAATTCCACCGCATGAGCCATTCCAGCCAGGACTCGCCATATTTGGAGGTGTGTGTCAGACTCTTACGAATCCCAATGGACAACTTTTCCCATCAGGTTGGAAGAACGCGTCTTGTCAAATGTGGTGGGTATGGCCGATCCGATGGCTCGACCTCTTGGCAACGAGTACAAGGAGCCCGACATCCACTCGATAGGGCGCCAGGCGGTTTTACGGGTACTTGGCCTGGCCCTGGGCCGCTGCGGCCCCGTGAACATTGGCAATTTGGGACAAACGTGCTAGAATGGGGATCTTGTAAACACTTTTAAGAGGAGCAACGAGAGGTGACGCACCCATCGATCGATCAGCAGATTTCGTTTTTCTATACCAACGACCTCGAAGCCCTTTCCCTTTTCTATGAGGACGTGTTGGGTCTCACTCTCAAACTGGATCAGGGGGAATGCCGCATCTACCAGGTGACGCAGGATGCCTATCTTGGCTTTTGCCAGCGGGCCGAACCTCTGGCCCTTGCTGCCGATGCGGATGATCGCTCCCTTATCGTGACGCTGGTTACCCAAGATGTAGATGGTTGGTATCAGGTTCTGCGCCAAAAGGGGATCCAGTTTGAAAGGCCGCCAGCCCTCAACGAAAAATTCCATATCTATCATTGTTTCCTGCGCGATCCCGACGGCCGCTTGATCGAGATCCAGCGCTTCCTCCATCCTTTCTAG
>CAYVLO010000247.1:0-3078 GCA_964452125.1 uncultured Anaerolineaceae bacterium
TTTTGATACGGCCATCATGTACATCAGCCACAACCTGGGCGTGGTAGCACGCGTGTCAAGTCGGGTGGCGGTGATGTATGCCGGCGAACTGGTGGAGCGCGCATCTGTGGCCGATATCTATCTGAGGCCCTACCATCCCTACACCCAGGGACTGATGCGCTGCGTGCCGCGGCTAGGCCAGGACAAACGCTCCAGCTACCTGCATCCAATCCGCGGCCGGGTACCTTCGCCATCGAGCCTGCCACCCGGCTGCGTCTTTGAGCCGCGCTGCGATTACGCGCGAGAGCGGTGCCGGACGAGCAAGCCGGAGCTGCGCATGATCGACGCCGGGCGCTGGGCGCGCTGTCACTTTGCTGAAGAGATCGCCGCACAGGGCTGGACCCCGTCCGGCGAGGCGCTTGCCCTGGTAGCTGCAGTCGAGCCAGCCCTGCCCACAGAGCCCGCCGAGGCGATCCTGAAGCTCGAGAATGCCCGGACCTATTACGAGGCCCCGTCCAAGCAGTTGATCGGCGGCAGGAAGCAGTACATCAAGGCCGTGGACGACGTCAGTTTTACCGTGCGAAAAGGATTGACGCTGGGCATTGTGGGCGAGTCGGGCTGCGGAAAGAGCACCCTGGTGAAGACGATCATCGGTATGGAGAAACCCACCGGTGGGGAGTACGAGTTTCTGGGCATGGACATCTCGATGCCCGTGTCAAAGCGCAAGCTAGACCTGATCCGCGAACTGCAGATGGTGTTTCAGAACCCCGACTCGACGCTGAACCCATCGTTCACCGTGGGGACGCAGATTGGACGCTCCCTACGACTCTTCAAGGTCGTGCCGCGGAACGAGGTGCGGGGGGAGGTCATCCATCTGCTGGACATGATGCGTTTGGGCGAACGCTATCTGGACCGGCTGCCCCGGCAACTCAGCGGCGGCGAGAAACAACGGGTAGGCATCGCGCGCGCCATCGCCGGCCGGCCGGAGCTGGTGCTGTGCGACGAGCCGGTGTCGGCCCTCGACGTGTCGGTGCAGGCCGCCGTGCTCAACCTGCTCCTGCAAGTCCAGCAGGACCTGGGCACGACGATGATCTTTATCGCCCACGATCTGAGCGTGGTTCGCTTTTTTTGCGATCAGATTGCCGTCATGTACCTGGGTCAGTTTGCAGAGGTGGGTCCGGCCGAGGCGATCTACGCCCCGCCCTACCACCCCTACACCGAAGCGCTGCTATCGGCTGTGCCAATCCCCGATCCCAGCGTGGAGCAAAAGCAGATCCGGCTGACCGGTGCAGTGCCCAGCGCGCTCAGCCCGCCGACCGGCTGTCGTTTTCACACGCGCTGCCCGCGGCGCGCCGAGATGCTGCCCGACGGTGGGCGCATTTGCGAGACGGAGGCACCTCCCTGGCAGGACGACGGAAACGGCCATCGCATCTTTTGCCACATACCGTTGGAGCGGCTGAGGCAATTGGAACCGGTGCTGACCATTGGCAAGCAGGCCTAGACGCAAGGAGGGAAGGAATGCTGGTTCGGGATTATATGACCCGGCACCCGCTGCTGGTGGAGCCGGCGATGTCGATTTTGGATGCACGGCGGTTCATGCTCGAGCAGAACATACGGCATCTGCCCGTGGTGGGCGATGGAAAGCGGCTGCTAGGGCTGGTCACCCAGCAGAGGCTACTCGTGGATCCCGGCAGGCTGGCCAGCTTGGACGTGTGGGACATCACCCGCTATCTTTCAGGGCTGAAGGTCAGTGATGTGATGATCAAGATCAGGGACGTGGTCACCACCGACCAGAATACGACTATTGAGGATGCGGCTCGGTTGATGGTGGAGAGGAAGGTGGGCTCGTTGCCGGTGCTGGAAGAGGGTGTGGTGGTGGGTATGATCACCAAGGCCGACATGCTCGCGACTTTGATGGAGATGATGGCCACCCGTGAGCCGGCGGTGCGGGTGACGATGCGCATGCCCGACATCCGGGGCGAGCTGGCCAAGCTGGTGGGGGCCATCGCCGCGCAGGGTTGGGGGATCCTGGCATTGGCAGGGACGCCCACGCCGCGCGACCCAACCAAATGGGACGCCGTGGTCAAGATCCGGTACAGGACCAAGGACGAGGTAGTCGCTGTGCTGGCGGGTATCCCGGGCCAGGAGATCGTGGACGCCCGCGAGACCGTCGAGCTGTAGCGCCTCGATTCGTGCGCAGCGATCCGCGCGTTCGACGGCCCCGTCTGGCAGCGGATCGCAATCGGACAAGCCTGGCGACGGCGACCTGATCACGTGGCGAGTTCGAGTCGCCGCCACAAGGGACTCACAGGAGAGGTCAACTCATGACAGAATATAATCCCGACCCTATCCACGCCGACCTGCGCGTTCCAGATCGGCGTTATCTGGACAAGGATCTGGCGACTCTGTGCCTTCACGCTGGCGAGCGATGGGAACGGGGGGCAGCCTGGACGTCGAGCACCCCCATTTACAACTCGACCACCTATTTCTACGACAAGGCGGATGACCTGGACGACGTGGTCTATTATCGCAAACCCGGCTACGTCTACAGCCGCTACGGTTCGCCGACACACACCGCTCTTGAGCGGGCCATCTCCACGCTGGAGGGAGCGGACGCTACTTTGAGCTGCTCGTCGGGCATGGCCGCCAGTCATCTGTCGTTATTGGCTGCCGGGGCAGGCAAAGAGCACCTTCTCCTCTGCTCCAGCGATGTGGACGGCAGCGTGTACCCGATGGTGGAGAACATCTTTCCCAACCTCGGGGGACGCAGTCTGCTCATGGATTTCACCGATCTGAATCGGCTGGAGGAGGTGATGAAGCGTGAGCGGCCCAGCGTAGTGTACTTTGAAGTGGTCACAAATCCGATGACCAAGGTGGTGGACGCGCCAGCGGTGATCGAGCTGGCACACCGCTATGGGGCGCGAGTGGTCGTCGACAATACCTTCACCACGCCGTACCTGCTCAGGCCGATGGAGCTGGGAGCCGATTTGGTCAGCCATAGCGTGACCAAGTTCCTGTCGGGCCATGGCGACGTTCTGGCTGGTTCGGTGAGCTGCGGGCGGCAGGATTTTGACCGGCTGTTTGACCTGGCGATTCAGG
>CAYVLO010000247.1:3088-5317 GCA_964452125.1 uncultured Anaerolineaceae bacterium
CCCAACGAGGCATGGTTGGCGCTGCGAGGGGTCAAGACCTTTCCGTTACGCTTTGAGCGCCAGTGCGCGAATGCCCTCGAGGTGGCCCGCTTTCTGGAAGGCCATCCGCTGATCGATCGAGTGCGCTACGTCGGCTTGCCCAGCCACCCCCAGCACGAGACCGCCAAGCGCATCTTTCGCCCACAGGCCACGACGCAGGATGGGTCACGGATGTACGGGGCGATGCTCAACTTTGACCTTGCCGATTGCGACAAGGACAAGGCATTCCGCTTCATGGATGCCCTGCATCTCGTACTGGCAGCGACCAGTCTCGGGGACGTCTACTCGCTGGTCGTCAACCCTGCCCGGACCACCCATCACTGGCTGGGAGAGGAACGCCTGGAAGCCATCGGTATTCGCCCCGGCACGTTCCGCATGTCGGTGGGCATCGAGGGCGTGGCGGACATTATCGCCGACCTGGACCAAGCTCTCAAGGCTTGCCAGTAGCCCGGCCTGCGCGGCCAAAAGAAGGAGAGATGTGAATGCCCGACACAAGAAAGAACCGCTTCACACCAGTTCGCTACGATCCCATCGCCGCCTATCGGCCAGTGCACTTCCGCAGCCTGGACGACGACCAGATCAATTTGCTGCACGAAGCCAGCCTGGAGATCCTGGCCCGGACAGGAGTGCGCTTTTACTCAGAGGAGGCATTGGACCTGTTCCGCAAGGGGGGGGCGCACGTGTCGGATGGCAACCGGGTGCGCATCCCTGCCCACCTCGTAGACTGGGCGCTGCGCACGGCCCCCAAGAGTGTCACGCTGTACGATCGCAACGGACAGCGCGCACTATCGGTGGGGGGATACCACAGCCACTTTGGGGTCGGCTCGGACTGTATGCACATTTACGACCTGTACAGTGGCCAGCGGCGCATGGCGGTGCTCCAGGACGTGGTCGACGGGATACGGTTGCTGGATGCCCTGCCCAACCTGAGTTTTGCGATGTCGATGTTCTTGCCATCCGACGTGCCACCGGAGCGCTATGAGCGCCACCAGATGTCGGTTATGCTCCAGGAGACGACCAAGCCGATCGTGTTCGTCGGCATCGAGGCGGCCAGCACGGCCTATTCCATCGAAATGGCGGCAGCCGTGGCCGGCGGGCTGGAAGAATTGCAGCGGTTGCCGTTTGTCGTCAACTATGTAAACACCGTTTCGGCGTTTCGCCACAACAAAGAGAGCGTCCACCGGCTGTTGTATGCCGCTGAGCGCAACCTGCCATCGATCTATGCGCCGGGACGCGCACGGGGGACGCTGGCTCCCATCACCGTCGCCGGCGGGATCGCCCTGGGGAATGCCGGGTTTCTGGCTGGGGTTGTGCTGTCGCAGCTCAAACGCGAAGGCTCGCCGATCATGGGCCGGCGGCCCGGGGGCGATGCATTGGACATGCGGTCTATGGTCAACCTGTATGCCTGTCCCGATGCGGGACCGTTTGCATGGGACCTGGCGCACCATTATGGCCTGCCGACCTTTGGCGAAGCGGGGTGCAGCGATGCCAAGGTCTTTGACGCCCAGGCGGCGGCCGAAGCCACCCTGACCTTGATGGACAATATGCTCAACGGCGTGAACTTGGGCCACGACGTGGGCTATCTGGAAGATGCCCTGACCGGCTGCCTGGAGCTGGTGGCCTTTTGCGACGAGACCATCGGCTGGCTGCGCCGATACCTGCGCAAACTAGAGATCACGGAGGAGACCCTGGCCCTCGATCTGATCCATGAAGTGGGCCCGGATGGGGACTTTATCCAGACCGAGCACACGCTGCAACACGTGCGTGACGACTGGGCGCCCACGCTAATGGATCGCCACAATTTTACACGGTGGATGGCCAAGGGGGGCACAACGCTCCAGGAGCGCGCCAACCGCAAGGTCCGGGACATTGTGCAAGAGCACCGCGCACCGCGCCTGCCGGCAACGGTGGTGGAGGTTTTGGACGAGATCGTGCAACGATAGGCAGGCCAAATATTCGTCCGTCGCGGGGTGTCGCGGCCGGTTCGACCATGTATGAGAGGTGAACTTTGATCGAAACGCACAGCACCATCCAACCCAGCATCCACTATGCCCGTATGGGCCAGCAAGAACGGGAAAAGATCCATCGGGCCACGCTCGAGGTGTTGGAACGCATCGGCGTGGATGTGCATGACGAACGGGCCAGGACCATTCTGGTCAAAGGGGGCGCCCGGGCGGACGGCATCCGCGT
>CAYVLO010000248.1:0-2220 GCA_964452125.1 uncultured Anaerolineaceae bacterium
CGGCTTCGCCGCCTCCGCTCCTCAGAATGACAGCCCTTTCCGACAGGCTGCTAGGGCCCTGCGGGCCGCCGGGGACGGCGCCGCGCGGACACGGGACGGCGAGCAGATCATTGTGGGGCGCGGCATTCCTCGCCCCCACGTTCGCGCCCTGCCGAATCTTGCTACCAGTCGGTGACGGCCCGCTCGGCAATCAGTTGCCGGTACACATCCACCGTCTGGGCGGCGATGGTCTTCCAGTTGTACACGTCCTGCACGATCCGATAGGCGTTTTCGACGCGGGCCGCGGCCCAGCGGGGGTATTGCAGGGTGTGCAGGATGCCCCAGGCCAGCGAGGCCGGGTCGTCGGGATACACCGTGATGCCCGTTTCGGCGTGCTGGACCACGTCTTGCAGCCCGCCCACCTTGGCGACCACCACCGGGCAGCGGGCCGCCATGGCTTCCAGCGCCACGATGCCAAAGGGCTCGTACAGGCTGGGAAAGACGGCGCAATCGGCCACCTTGAACAGGCGGTCGCGATCCTCGTCGGCGATAAAGCCGGTGAGCAGCACCTTTTCGCCCACCCCCCGCTCCCAGGCCAGCGACCGCAGCGCTTCCAGCTCGGGTCCTTTGCCGGCGATCACCAGCTTGGCGCTGGGGTGTTGGGCCAGGATCAGCGGCATGGCGTCGATGAGCACGTGCAAGCCCTTTTCGCGCACCACCCGCCCCACCGAAAAGAGGATCTCTTCGGTGGGCAGCGCATACCGGTTTCGGAAATAGCGCAGGTCCTCGCCCTCCAGCCGGTCAAAGCGCGTCGAATCGACGCCGTTGGGGATCACGTCGATCTTGTCGACGGGACAGCCAAAATAGGAGACAATCTCCTCGCGCATATACTCGCTGCAGGCGATCACCCGCCACGACTCGTAGGTCAGCCACCACTCGACGTGGTGGATGGCCCGCGCCTGTTCGCTGGCCAACGAGCCCCGTCCCCGGCCCCGCTCGGTGGCATGAATGGTCGACAGCAGAGGCACCTTGTACTGCCGTTTGATGTCGGCGCCGACAAAAGCCACCAACCAATCGTGGACGTGGACCAGGTCAAAGGGGCCCACATCGTCCCACAGACGGCGGGCATATTCCTCCAACTGGAGATTGGTCTGCCAGGCCCGAGTGTAGAAATCGCCCTCGGCGACCGGGGGTTCGACGCGGTGGACGGTGGCCTGACTCACCCGTTCCACAGGGGCGCCGCCTGCCCAGCGGGGTGTCACCAGGTGCAGGTTCATGCCCGGCTGTTGAGCCAGGGGAGGCAGCAATTCGTCCACGTGCTTGCCCAGCCCACCCTCCACATGGGGCGGAAATTCCCACGAGAACATCAATACGCGCATGGTCTCCTCCCTATCGCCGCACCTGAGTGGCGAATGTGCTCAATTCAGTTTCCCTCTAATGCCGCGCCGACGCCCCCTCGAGTGGGCGCGCCCTCGGCGCGGGCGGCCCGATCCATCGCCTGCAGCAGGTCAGTGGCGGCCTCGTAGGCCCATAGGGCCACGGCGCCCGGTTCGGCTCCTCCCGACAGCTCTTGGTAGGCTGAGATGAACTCGGCGTCGGGCTGCGCCAGGAGGTCGCTTCCCGGCGCCGTGGCGTCAAACGGCGGCGCCAAAAACACCAGCCCCAGGCGCTCGTATTCGGGTCGCGACGCCTGGGCCGCAGAAGTCGAAAAGCCGCCGATGACGCCCAGCACGTCCGGATCGACGGCCATTTTGCGGGCCTGCACCACTGCTTCATCGGCGTCGGCAAAATCGTTGAGGGCCACAAATTCGACCAGGTAGCGGCCATCGAGGCCGCCCGCGTCGTTGCATTGGCGCACAGCCAGGCGCACGGCTGCCAGGGCCTCGTACCCGACGTCGCGGTGGCAGCCCTCAAAGGGGGCGCTCAAGCCGATTTTGACCGTGGTGGGCACGCTTCCGGGAAAGGCGCAGCCTGCCAGCAAGCCGGCGACGGCGCCCACCCACAGCAGAGCCGTGGCCCATCGCGCCCGGTGGTGATCCATGTCGTTCGGTCCTCCCGTCGTCCTCGCCCCAACACCCTCCATCCCGAATGCCATCGTAGGGGCGAGGCATTCCGAAAACGATTGTATCCCAACGGTGGGACCGTCCCACGGGCAGTCGAGGCCCTTCCCACGGGTTCCTGGAATGCCTCGCCCCAACACCCTCCATCCCGAATGCCATCGTAGGGGCGAGGCATTCCGAA
>CAYVLO010000248.1:2320-5296 GCA_964452125.1 uncultured Anaerolineaceae bacterium
GACCGTCCCACGGGCAGTCGAGGCCCTTCCCACGGGTTCCTGGAATGCCTCGCCCATCCTGGGCCCCCCGATCGTCGGTGCGGGCGAGGCATTCCTGCGGAAACCTGACCAGGGCAGCGCCTTGCACCCGGACAAAGGCTGTTGGGAGCGCAATTCCCACCGGGAATGCCTCGCCCCTACCCCCTTACGGCAACGGGGTGTGCTGCGCCTGGTTCCGCAGGTGCTCCTCCAGCGTGGCGGCAAACACATGCGAGCCATCGCCCACGGCGTGAAAATACAAAAAGTCGGTGCTGGCCGGCTCCAACACGGCCATGATGGACGCCAACCCAGGGCTACAGATCGGACCGGGCGGCAGGCCCTGCAGCACAAAGGTGTTGTAGGGCGAATTGATCTGCTGCCCTTCGCCCGGCAGCATCGGATTCCACCAGCTTTCGGTCTCGGGATCGTAGCCCTTGGCATATTGGATCGTCGGGTCCGAACTGAGGCGCAGGGCCGTCTCCTCTACGTGGGCCGGATCCAGCCGGTTCAGATAGACGCTGGCGATGATGGGCCGCTCTTCGTCCACCACGGCCTCGCGCTCGACAATGGAAGCCAGGATAATGACGTCAAAGACCGTCAGCGGCCGATAGTTGCTGATCGCCAGATCATAGATCTGCCGGCCGGGCAGGCGGCTCTGGATCTCGTCGACCGCCCGCGCCTCAAAGTTGGCCAGCATCATGTGTACCACGGTGGCGGGCGTGGCGTCCGCGGCAACTTCGTAGGTATCGGGGAACAAAAAGCCCTCCAGCGACGCACCCGGCGGGCGAGAGGCCAGCCAGGCATAGTCGAATTGGGCGCTGCGGGCATAGGCTTCGAAATCGTCGGCGCGCATCAGGCCCTGGTACTGCAACCACCAGGCGATCTGCTCCAGGCGCCAGCCTTCGGGAATGGTGACCATCCGGGCGGTGCTGCCGCCCTGCTGAAAGACCTCGGCGATTTCGTGCATGGTCATGTTGGGCGCGAGTTGATAGATCCCGGCCTCCAGGCTCACATCGAGGCCGTGATAGGCCATGAACCGGCGAAACACCTCGCCGCTCACCACCAGGCCCTCTTCCTCCAGCCGGTTGGCCACGTCGGTGGCCGTCTCGCCCAGCTCGACGACAAAGGTCACCGGCGTGTCGTCGTCGCTCACCGTCTGGTTCAGCTCGGCTTGGTGCAGGCTGAGATAGAGGCTCTGGTACAGGGCGCCGGGCGATTCGAGGGACAGCTCGAGGGCCGGGCCCTCGGCCAGTTGGGCGCGGGCTTCCCAGGCGTTCCTCATCATCTGCACGCCCACCAGGACGGCGATTGACAGAAAGGCCACCGTGCCCACCAGCACAATCGTGCGCCCGGCATTGCGCAGCCAGTCGGGCATCCAGCGCTTGAAGGGGCGCACCTCCGAAACCAGCGCGATCACCAGCGCCGCGGCCCACAGAGCTGCCGCGAGTTTGATCCACGTGATCAATGAACTCAACTGATTTCCTCCTCAGGGTCCAAAGCGGCCCGTCCCGGCCCGGGGCCGGACGCCGCCTGGGTATCGAGATAGTCCTGCAAGATGACGGCCGCTGCCGCCGCATCGATGCGTTGACGCCGCGTGCGGGCGCTCCGCCCGCCTTCGATCATCGCCTCTTGCGCCCGGAGGGTCGACATGCGCTCGTCCCACAGCACCACGTCCACGTCCAACCCGGCTTGCTCCAGCGCCTCGACCAGCGCCTCGGCATAGCGCTCGATCCGCCGCGCCTGGGGCCCGGCGCTGCCGTCGTCGTTCAGGGGATGGCCCACCACCACCACGTCCACCCCTTGCTCGCGGATCAGGCGGGCCATCCGCCGAAAATCCTCAGCCTTCGAAGAGCGGACGAGGACCTCCCAGGGCGTCGCCAGGGTCCCCGTTTGGGACAAGGCCATGCCCACCCGTCGCTCGCCCACGTCCAACGCCAAATAGGTCATGGTGTTTCGTCCGGCCCGTGGTCGGGCGGCTACTCCAGCACCACCACCTGGGTGCGGAAAGGCAGGTAGGGCAGGCGATTCAGAATCTCCCAGCGCTTGATCCACTCGGGCTGCACGTCGATGACGGGCTCGGCCCCCAGAGCAAAGGTATCCTTGAGCACCTGCACCGCCTCGTCCTCGGGCAGGCCGCGGACCACCTCGCGCACTTGGCCGGGGTCGACCTCGACCACCAGCGGGGCCGAGGCCGAGATATTCACAATCACCACCCGCCCATCCACGCGCAGATTCTCTTCGTCCAGGTCAAAGGTGATCGCCTCGGAACGGAGTTGGTGGGTGGGTGGAATCTTGGCCTTGAGGGCCTCGTAGGCCAGCAAGTTGGCGTTGGCCCGGTCGACGGCCGTGCCCCGGGCGGCGATGCGCATGTGCAGGTGCAACACGTCGGCTTCAGCATCGAGGAACTGGTCGTACACCTCGGCCATGATCTCGATGGTCATGGACTCGGGCGGCAGGAACTCGGCCTCGCCCAATTGGCTCTGCAATTGGAAATAGGCCTGCTGCTGAAGCTGCTGCAAGAGCTGGGCTTTTAGGCGGTCCATGTCACCGCGGGTGACCACGCCGACTTGCCGGACCCCACCGCCGCTGGTGGGTTGCTCGTTGATGACCCGAATGGTACCCCGCAGGCCGGCCGTCTCGACCGTGTTGATGGTGGCGGCCGGCACGTTGCCAATGGGCCCGGGCTGCAAGGCCTCGATCTGGGCTTCGGCGGTGCCGCCGATGGCTGCCGGGAGGGTGGCTGTGGTCACCGTCCGAAAGCGAACGGTGGTGCCGGTGGACGTGCGCAGCACGGTTCCGGGCAGCACCTGAACCGGGGCCGCGGTCTGATTGATCAGCATGACGGTGCCGGTGGCTGGCGCATCGGGCGCATCCCGCTTGGACACGGTGGCAATCTCGCCCGTCTGCTCCACCTGGGCCTCGACCCTGCGCGCGGGGATGATCAGTTTTTCGGCGTCG
>CAYVLO010000249.1:0-5289 GCA_964452125.1 uncultured Anaerolineaceae bacterium
GCGCAAGCAAGCGTCCTGGCGCTTCGCGCCAGGCGCGCACTCCAAAAAGCTACCGCGTCTGCCGTTGAACTCATGCGTCGCCCTCGATATGGTGTCAGACAAGCTTTGGACATTGAGGAGCTTCGATTCGTGTTATGTAATCCAGAAATCTGAAATACACCCGTTTGGCAGGATAGTGTGGGTTCGCACCGATTCCGTTCACGAGTCACTGACCGATCCTGCCCGATCACCAATTGAGAAACAGTCGCTCTACAGCATTTTGCTCCGTTCGATCCAGAGTCACCAATGGAGGGAGAACAAAAGGCCCACACAGAGCCCGCGAGCTCATAGCCGCTTTCAACCGGCCCAGCGATTGGCCCAGCGAACGATTGCCCCGGATCAGGCTCCCAACATCATTCAGCCGCTGTTGATAGTCTTCCGCAAGCCGATCCTCGCCGTTTTTTGCGCTTTCGTAGAGCTGCTGGCACAAGTCGGGAAAAAGATTGCCTGGGCTGGGCACAATGCCGTCCGCGCCAAGCTTCAGGGCCTTGGCCGAAAGAGACGTCACGCCCACAAGGACCGAAAAGTCAGAACGCTGCCCCACTCCTCTGACCAGTTGCTCCAAGCGGTCCAGATCAGCGTCCGAATCCTTGATGCCCACGACCTTGGGCTCCTCGCTCAACCGCTCGACCACCTCAACCGGGATGGTCATGTGGGTGGTGCTGGAGATATTATAGAGCATCAGAGGGCCTGGTATGCGCTTCAACAAGGTACGAAAGTAGGCCAATTGCTCGCTCCCGTCAAGAGCATAATAAGTGGGCAACCGGGCAACCAGAACGTCGGCTCCCAGTTCGCGGTATTCCCTGGCCGCGTCGGTCGAAGCGACCAGGCAATTGTGGCTAATACCTGCGTACACAATGGCCCGGCCCGCCACTCGCTCAGCAGTCAGGCGTACCAGGCGTGAACGCATGGCAGGGGGCATCGAGGCATCCTCACCAGTAGTTCCCAGCACAAAGACTCCGGCAACCCCGGCGATCAGCAGATGATCGACAATGCGTATCGTTGCTTGTTCATCCAGTTTTCCGTCCGATGTAAAGGGCGTCACCATGGGTACGACGACCCCGTGATACAATTTGTGTTCCTGCTGCGGTTGTTGACTGCTCATGGCAAGTTCCCTACTCCTCTAGCCCAGGCGCTGCTGGGCGGATAGCTGACAAGATCGCGTTTGCCACCTGATTCCCGAGAACCTGATAGCCGAATTCCGTCATGTGCACTCCATCGTTCGAGAGACACTTTTCCACACCTGCCTGGACGATAGCTCCATGAAGATCGTTGATAAGCACACTTCTCGCAGCCATGACCCGATCTGCGACCCGGTTGTATTCCTCCACGTCGCGGTTGAACCGGTCAAAGCCTTTTTTTGACGCCGGCTGGCCGTCGATGACGGGAGTGGTCCGTGCCCAAATCAGAATCTCTGCATATTGCCCCAACAAGGCGATGATTTGGCCGAGATTGGCCCCGTACTCACTCAAGGGAACTTGGATCGAGCCCGAACCGTGATAGCGCTTGAAATCATGCAATCCGCAATTAAAGTGGATCACGTGGAACCGTTTCCCTTCCAGCCAATGAGGCGCCCTGGATAGCACATTCCGGCTATCCTCGCCATTTTCGGGTCGGACCTCCACAGTGGCTAGGTCGACCAATAATTCTCGCACCCTTTCGGCATAGCCCCCGGCGATTGAATCACCGATGAGAAACACCTTCGACCTTTCATTCTTTTTTGTCATTGGGCGCTATCCCCCTGCAGTGGAGTCTGCCCAAATTCCCAGATCGCCTCGGCAAGAGTGATCATCGTATCGTTGCGCGGCACCTGCTCCAGAACCCCCAAAAGGAAACCCGCTCCAGGTGCGGCTTCGGCCAGGATCTGTTTTGTGGCTGCGCGCACGGCTTCCGGTCCATCGTGATGAATGGACGATGGAAAGTTGCAGTATAACGTCTTGCCAGGCCACGCCGCACGGGCCTCGCGGACTGATAAATCACAATCAGGCGGAGGGGTGAACGACTCGACAAAGTCGATCGGCAATTGGGCCACTTGGGGCGCCAGGCGGCGATTGTTGCTGTCCAGATGGGCGCCCACCAACTTGCCCGCGGCGTGCAACACGTCACACGCCTCCTCGATAGCCGGCATGTAAAACTCCCGGAATCGCTTGGGACCCACGATCTCAAAAGAGATATTGGCCTCGGCAACGATGAACATGGCTGGCGACTCGGCCAATAGCGGAAGCCTGCGCCGGCGCGATTCGAGCATCGCCTGGTACAGAGCGATCACGTGATCGCGATGGTCGAACCACTCCAGGGCAAAGGTCTCTACGCCGAGCATGCGGTAGAGGATGTCGAGCATGGGGGTCGCCTCGGTAGCCGGACGGGCAATGCCCGATGATCCGAAAAAGGCATCATCCTCCAGGAAACGCTCGTAACGTGGGATGAAACGCTGGCTCTCGACCAGGGCAATGAGTGCATCATAGTCTTTAGGGCTTTTGAAGGGAAGCTCTTTGTGCCAGATTGTGTCAGGGTAGATGTGGTCCAATTTCTGTAGATCGCCAGCCGGTGTGTGGTAGATCGTTCGTTCCCGTGGTACACCATCCTCGCCCAGCCACCGTTCGGTCTCGAAGGGAATGCCTTCCAGCTCGATATCGTACAGAGAAGACTTGAACACGATGCACGCCCCGGCTTCCAGCAACGCCTGGTCGGTCTCATCTCCCGGCAATTTGTTGTTCCAGACCACAGCCGGGATCCGATCGGGCATTTCTCCCCGGAGCGCCACTTCAAAGCGGCGACGAGGCGTCCAGCCATCATCCAGCACGACCGGTGAGGGAATTGGCTCTTTCTTCTGGCTCTGTTCCATGCTATCCATCCTTCCTTTGCCTCCAATCAGAGAATCACAGTGAGTTACGCGCTATTCACGGGCAACCAGTCTCTCAGAAGGAATCCCGTACCTCGCTGCGGGGATCGTCGACAAGGGTGCCGCTGTGAAGAATCCCCTTGATGGCTAGATCCTTGAACGAGCATTTGTCGAGAAACTCCTCTTCCGTATCCACGGTATTGATCATCATTCCTGAGCGATGCTGGCGCAGCGATTGCAGGATCCGCCCATCCGGTGCGACAAACACGCTGGGCCATGTCTGATAATACGTCGATGCATTGCTCACGCTCAGCCACATGTGGTTATTTGCGGCATGGGCTTGAAGAGAGGGCCGCATGATAATCGTGTGAATCTTTTTGCCCTGGGCGCTTGCGTTGTAAAAGGAATAGAACAAGCAGCGCACACCCGCAGAGTGGTACTTGCGGTTCAACTCCGGGTATCGGACGTCGTGGCAAATCAAAACACCGCACCTAAGGCCCTCGATTTCGAACAGAGCCAAACGATTGCCGGGCGTATAATACTCGAGATCGCTCTGGGTGCAAAATCGCTTGTCGTAGCGTTCCACAATCTCACCCGCCGGATCGACAACATACACCGAGTTGTGGGGCAAATGGCCCTCCGACAGGCGATGGGCGCTTCCGAACAGGACCCACACCGAGCAGTCCCGGGCGAGCGCCCGGATCTTTTCGCTTTCGACGCCCAACCGTTCCCAGTCATAGCCCTCCCAGGTCTTCAAGTTCGTCCCTGCATAGCCCGACAATGCAGATTCCGGGAAATGCACAACCCGGGCGCCCTGCGCCGCAGCGGCTTGAATCATGCGCTGCATATATCGGCTATTGCGCTGAATGTCGGCGCTCACCGGAAACTGGCACGTGGCTACTTGGAAAAATGACATCGCTCTCTCTTTCCTATTCAGAACGTGAGGCCGTGGTCAGAAACTGGTCGGGCCAGGGGTAACTGCCCGGCTTCATCGTCAGAAGCAGTCCCTTCGCCGATTGAGGCTGCAAGCTCACTACTCCCGGCTGCCACTCCTGTCGCACAATCATACGCTTCCAGCCAAGGCGGCGGGCGAGTGCTGCTGCCGTGGCGCCTCCTTCGGCGAAAATGCAATCTACCTCGATTTGCTCCAGCACACGCCGGACGACGTCCGCTAAATGATAGCTCAGCCGCTGCGGCAGACCCGGATCGTGGCGCAGTGGGCGATCAATCGCCACCATAGCTCTATCATCTCGCTTCAAGGCCAAGACAGCCCCCCTGCTCCACTCTTCGATCAAAGGATCGGCCTGGCAATCGACGTCAAAGAGGTTCGATGGCATGCGCAGCACAGGCAGGCCGACCTCCTCGCAACGCCGGCAGAACGCCCGGCTCGAATCGGAGGTGCTGCCACACACAAAAAGAGTCCTTGCACCCGGCAGGCAATCTCCCGAGACGACAGGGTCCTTTTTTGGCTCGAAACCCATTCTCTCAAGATATGCCGCAAAGAACTCGGCCGCGCCCGCTGGGATGGTCTCACCATCCAACCGGCGAGCCCAGGCTGCCACATCGCCGGAGCTGCCTGCTTCGCCAAGAACGATTCCACTCTGGGGCAACTCTTTGCCCGCGGCAAGCACGTGGACCGTATCGGAACCGGTTTTCTCCAAAATCTCCCGAACATCCGAAGTGTCGATCGGATACTCGGGATCCAGGGCAAAGTGGGTCTGATGCAGGGGCTGCCCGCCGACCAAGTACGTCCCCTGGTGGATCACCCGGCCCAGAGTCGGGTTGGCTGGTACGAGCAGCGCACGCTTTTTTCCCAGCACGTCGATCATGGCGGCCAATTCCGCAGTAATCCGCCCACGTAACACAGAATCGACCTTTTTGTAGAACACCTCGACGCCAGCGCGGCGATACTGCTCGGCCGCCTCAGCAACCCGGCGGACGGCTTCCTGTGACGTGCACGAGCGCGAATCGTTATCCAGGCAGATCAAGTCCGCCCCTTTGGCATTATGGTATTCGGTCTGCACTTCGGCCACAAGCCCATAGCGGAAGGCCACCCCCGCTATTTCGGCGGCGCCGGTAAAGTCATCGGCCAAGACGCAGATCACCATTGGTTCCTCCTGCTCCGGTCAGCGTCAAGTGGCAACACCTCAAACCGTCCCCTCTGCAAACGCCGGATCGACGACCTGCCGCCTGAACAACTCGCTGTACAAGCCCGCCTGCTGCATCAGTTCCTCGTGGTTCCCTTGTTCTGCGATCTGCCCGTCGTCCACGACAAAAATGCGGTCGACATGGCGCACGGTGCTCAACCGGTGGGCGATGACAAGCGTCGTTCGGCCAGCCAACAATCTCTCCAATGCCTCCTGAATCAAGGCCTCGGTCATTGTATCCACACTCGACGTCGCCTCGTC
>CAYVLO010000250.1:0-5276 GCA_964452125.1 uncultured Anaerolineaceae bacterium
GGTCGCCTCAGGGTAGGCGCCTTCGAGGTCGCCGGTCTTGGCCGATAGATCCATGATGATCTGCCGCACTTCTTCGATGATTTCTCTTCCGTCTGCCATTGATCGCGTGTCTCCCTTCTTGTCTTTCGCGTGATCTAGTCCTTCTGCCTCTACAAATCGCCCAGAAGGCGTGGTTTCTCAAACCGCACAAGCGCTAAAGGCCGCCTGCAATTCTGGTCCATCATCCAACCCTTCGCCGATCAAGACGATGACGCTCTTGCGCTCTTCGCCCGGTTCCCACAGCCGGTCGGCCTTGGAGTGAAAGGTCTTGCGAACTCCCTGGAACACGAAGCGGTGGTCGCTGCCGGCAAAATTGAGGAATCCCTTGCTGCGCAAAATCTTGTGGCCTCGTTGGCTAAAAAGCTCCTGAATCCAGGCGTTTACTTTGTCCTTGTCCATGGGCCGGGTCTCGGATAACACGACGCTTTGAAACGGATCCAACTTTTCCTCCCCATTGTTGCTGGACGCCTGCGCCCGGCGCAGGGCCTCGGGTGCGCTGACCACACCCTCCATCCCCTCAAAGTGGTACACATTGAGGATCTTGTCCAAATCGATGCTCGTATACTCGGTGTGAAATACCAGGGCCAGCGGATTGATCCGGCGCAGTCTCCGTTCCAAGCTTTGGATCTTTTCCTCTGTGCTCAGGTCGATTTTGTTGATGAGAAGGATGTCGGCAAAGGCAATCTGCTCACAGGCCCGGTGGTATTCGTCCAGGTTCAGCTCGCCATATTCAGCGTCGACCACGACAATGAAGCAATCGAGCTGAAAGTGATCGCGCAGGCGCTCCAGGAAGAACATGCCTGCCAGGTATTCGGGCAGGTCCAGGCCGCTGGTCTCCAACAGCACATGGTCAAAATCGACGTCCTCAATGGAGAAACTCTGCGTGCCCAGTTTGTCACACCGGGAATACAGCCTCTCCAACATCCAGAACAGCCGGAGCTGCGGATCGGCAAACATACAGCCGCCGCTCACCAGGTTGATCTTGACCGTCTTGTCCAGGACCAACTCGTGATCCACGGCGACGGCGCCGAACTCGCGGATGATCACCTCCATCCGCTTGTGATCCCGCTGCGACAGGATATGATTGAGGAGGGTGGTCTTGCCAGACCCCAGAAAGCCGCCGATGATGGTCACCGGCTTGCGCAGGCTGGGATCCGAGGGCTTGGTCAGATCCACCTGGTGATGATGATGATGGTGGACTTGCTGTAAAACGATCGCTCCCTCAGGCACTAGACTTCTCCTTGTGTCGTGTGATATTCGATGGTCGGGGCACTGGTGGTTCGCTCGCCGATGACGTTTAGCAGATCGGCCACATCTCGGACTTGGTGGGTTTCGCCACGATACACAACCAGCGTGCTGTGTTGATAGCTGAGGCCAATCAGACGAATGCCAGGCACATCACGCAGGATGTCCATGATTTGAGAGGTGATGTTTGCCGGCGGATGGTCACTATCGAGGAGGATGACGTCGGGTTGGGTAGCTCGGATGTGGTCGACCAACTCGGGCGCGCTCAACTCGCAGCCGATGATGTCCAACACAGTGTCCTGTTCCAACAGATTCTGGATACCCAGATGGAAAAGCGACTGGTCGGACAGAATGAGCACTCGCGACGCAGAATCACCGGCTGGCATTGCCATCATACCTGTATAATAACCAATTTGAACAGCCCTGTAAAGGGCCAAAGGGTGAAACCCTTCTAATCAAAAGTACTTTTCTTGGCGCCCCGGTCCGTCGGGTCGGGATCGAGCCTAGGGCTTGTAGGGAGAGGGCACCAATCCCTGGCAGACGGCATACACGGCGGCCTGGGTACGATTGCGCAAGTGGAGCTTTTCCAGGATGACGCGCAGGCCGTTCTTGACCGTACTCTCGGCCAAAGCCAGGGCCTCGCCGATCTCTTTGTTGGAATAGCCATTGACCACCAACTGGAGCATCTGGATCTCGCGCTCCGTCAAACACTCCACGTCCGCGTCTGGGGTCGATTCCGAGCCCTGTTTCTGGAATTCTCGCAGGATCTTGGAAGCAATGACCCCCGAAAAGGAGGCTTCGCCCCGGGCGACCGTTTCCAGCGTGTCAAACAACTGGCGGGGTTTCAGGTTCTTGATCAGGTAGCCCTGCGCGCCGCACTTGAGGGCCTCGAACACGTCGTTGCTGTTTTCCGACACGGTGAGAATGATCACTTTGGTGTCGGGCAAATGGCGCTTGATCTCCCGGGTGGCCTCCAACCCATCGCAATTGGGCATGGCCACGTCCATGAGGATGATGTCGGGCCGGGTGTGCTGCGCCCGGGCGATGGCCTCCAGACCATCGCTGGCCTCGCCCACCACTTGGACATCGGGGCGAGAGGCCAAGACGCTGGCTACCCCTTTGCGAAAAAGAACATGATCGTCGACCAAAAGAATGCGTAGCGGCTCTTTCATAGTGCTTCCTGATTCGGCGAAAAGGGCACCTGCAACAGGATGCGGGTACCCTGTCCGGGCTGAGAATCGATCACCAGAGTTCCACCCACTTTGTGGGCGCGCTCCTGCATGACCGTCAGGCCCACGTGGCGGCGTCCCTGGTCGAGCACGCGCTCCGGCAAAAACCCCTGGCCCTCGTCCTCGATCGAGACGCGGGCCCAGGTGTGGTTTTCCTCGATGCGGAGTACCACCCCCTGCGCCCCGGAGTGCTTGCGGGCGTTGCTCAGAGCCTCTTGGATAATGCGCAACACCTGCCCACCTGCGCGAGAGGCCCATTGGTCCCGCAGATCCCCCACGATCTCCAATCGGACCTGGAGGCCGAAATCCTCCTGATAGTCGGCCAAATAGGCCCGCAGGGCAGCCATAAAGTCGGCTTCATCCGACACCACAGTCCGCAAGTTGAAAATCTCTTCGCGCACGCTGGTATAGACGTCGGTGATGGTGTCTTGGAGTTTGAGCAGGCAGCTTTGTGCTTCGTCCAGGCGGCCCTGAGCCAGCAGGTCACGGGCCGTCGATGCCTGGAGTTGAAGCAGCCCCAATGCCTGGGCCTGTTCGTCGTGGATTTCCCGCGACAGCCGCAAGCGCTCTTCGGTGACGGCCAGTTGCTCCACCTGCTGATATAAGCGGGCATTCTCGATGGCAGGCGCCACCGACGTGGCGACGCCCAAGGCCAGATCGATCTCCTCCGGGGTAAAAGTATGGTAGCGATCAAAGGTGACTGCATTGGCCACCGCCACGACCCGTCCCTTGACGATGCAAGGGATCGACAGCATCGATTTGATGCCCAATCGCTCAGCCGTCCTCCGGTTCATGGAGGGATCGTCCAGCGCGTCGTGGCAGGCCACCGGTCGCTGCGCTTCAAAGGCCAAGCGCGTCAACGACAGCGACTCGATGGCATAGGGTTTGCCCAACAACTCCCGGCAGACCGCTGCTACCTCGGGAGGAAACTGATCGGTGGCTGCCCAAAAATCGGTCGACTGTCCCGTGCCATCAACCAGCATAAAGATGCAGTGATCCGCACCCGCTGCCTGGGCAATGCCGCGGGCCGTGCGCCGCAGCACGTCGTCCAGTTCCAGCGTACTGCTGGCAGTCTGGACCATGTCCAACATGAGGGCTGTGTGTCGTTGTTGCTGCTGGAGTCGTTCCCCTGCTTTGACGAAAAAGGATTTGACCAGGCTACTCACAACCTGATCTGCGCCGACATCCAATCGATCCGTAGCCTCACGGGCGACAGGGGAATCAAGTGGGGCGATGCGTCCGAGGAAGGGGCGGATCACCTTTCGCAGCAGAAAACCGGCCTGGAGCACCTCGTCCACCTGAATGCCCATCTGCAAGTAGCCATCGGGCGCCCGGCTGAGAAACTCGAGCCACCAAGCGGGGAAAGGGTCTTGACCGGAAAGCAGATCCCTTAACACATCCAGGCAGGCGAGGTTGTTGGCCAAGATATCTTTTGGGGGACACTGGGCATAAATGGAATCGGGCATGTGCTGGCGGATCGCGTCGAGCCAGGCGGCAGCCATGGCCTCCCGATGCTCCTCCAGGAGGGCCACCAGGTCCAATTCGATATCGGATTGGCGACGCACTTGGTCATGCACGTCCACGAGACTATGCCCACACCCTTTTTGGGATGCCCAAGCCATAACCTGTGATACCCCTTTACGATCTGCCCGATCACAGAGCGGCGGCGCGAGAAACCTGTCTCAAAAAAGAAGGAGGCCACCTCTTGACATGCAACAGCCGGCGGCTGGAAATGGCCAGCCGCCGGCCGCCACAAGCCAAGGTGCCTCCTTTGCAATGGCGGGCGTAGGAATTGCTTCCCACACCTATCGCTCATCCGTCCCAGAGGGAGCGAGATGAGTCGGAGGGCCGGGGGTCCCACGGGCGCCCAGGTTGAGACGGGCGCTGCCCATGCTACCCACCGGCAGATGTTGTCGAATACCGATTCGTAATGTACCCACCAAAGCGGGCTATGGCGATCCAGCGCCCATCCACTCCAGAGGCTCTGCGTCGAACCCCGCTCTGGTGACGTGTCTGCTCACCTACAGTATAACAGAAAAACCGCCGAGCGTCAACCGCCCGATTCGGCGGTGCAGCAATTCTCGGTATGGCCCGCGCGAACCCACGCCGCCCCCCGGTGGCTCGCGCGGGATCGCCAGATCCCGCGCCTGGGCATTCGCTCAATTTGCTTGGCCTGGGTCGCCAGACCCAGGCCCCATCTTCCACAAAAAAGCGCGGGACGGCAACCAAAGGTTGCACGCGATCCCGCACGAATTCGTGATACAATCGGCTGTCCCATTCAAGACGGGACGGCCCATGGGGCGCCTCGGTTAGGCGCCGTGACGCGTTTCAAAAGGCCAGGCCAGGAACCCGCCGTCCAGAATCTCGACGTTCTCGTACCCATGACCTGCCAGGATGCACACGGCCTCCCAGGCGCGGAGGCTTGTCTTGCAATAGGCCACGATCCGCCGATCCTTGGGGATCTGGTCGAGCCGAGAGCGAACCGCGCCCAGGGGAACGAGAACACTGCCCGGGATGGAACCGTTCTGATGCTCGTCGGGGCTGCGCACATCGAGCAACAGGAGATCCTCCCCCGTCTGGCGCATGGCCTGGAGCTGCATAGAAGTCACCCCGCTGACCAGGCCATCGAGCTTGTTGCGCAGGATGTTGGCGCCATGAATCAAAACATCCATCGCTTCAGAATAGGGCGGGGCGTAGGCCAGGTCCAGGTTGGCCACGTCATCCACCGTCATGCGCGCCGTCATGGCGGTGATGGCCACGTCG
>CAYVLO010000251.1:0-5258 GCA_964452125.1 uncultured Anaerolineaceae bacterium
CAGGTCAGCTCCACCTTGTGGGCCAGCGCCGCCGTGCGGTTCGTCACCCGAATCTGGAGATAGTCGGATTCGCCGGCCATCATCCGCGGCCGGTTCAAACTCTCCAGATGAAGCAGCGGCGCCCGCCGGTTGTTGGCCTCGTAGAGGCGGCAGCGGTCGGCTTCTTCCTCTCTCTGGGCCCACGACCAGTTGTTGGCCGCCTCGCCGTACCACAGCTCCGCCTGCATGGGATCGGGGGTTCGCCCGGCCAATTTCTCGTAGAGCAGAGCCGCCCGGTCGTACCACCTGAGCTCGGCAGCCAGCCCCGCCTCCAGGTCGAGTCGGCCTGCCCGTTGGGCCGCTTCCAGGGCCGCACCCGTTTCCCCGGCCAAGATCCAAAGGTCGACAATCTCTAAAAGGTCGGGCGACGCGACCTCCTCCAACCGGCGCGCCCCTTCGGCGTAGCGGGCCAGGCACCAACGCAGGGCATTCAAACGGCCCTGGCAATCGACGACGTACAGCCGCCCTTTTGCCGACACAGCCGGCGACACGTACACCGGACTGCCGCTGTGATAGCGCCAGAAGCAGCCTCTGCCTCCTGCTTCCAGGGCATAGAGCAAGCCATCGTTCGAGCCGACAAAAACCAAATTGCCCCAGGCCACCGGCGCCGTGGCGACCGCGCCCCGCGTCTGGAACGGGGAGGCGACGGGCTGACCATTGTCGGGATCCAGAAAATAGACGCGGCCGTCGCCGGCCGGGACGTGAAGCACGTCGCCGTGGACCAAGGGCCGGGCAACGACGGAGGCTTGAGGGCTGTGGGTCGCTCCATCGGCCAAGTGGACCATCCAGCGTCGCCAACCGGCGCGATCAAAGGCGGCAACCTGGCCGTAGCTGTTGCCGACGATCACCTGTCCCCGTTCTGCATCGATGAGGGCCGAGGTCAGGATGCGCCCGCCGCCAACGGGCAGGGACTCGACCGCACCCCGTTGCAGGTCGAGGGCGAAAAAGCCTCCGCTGCGGTCACCGACATAGAGGATGCCGTCCCAAAGCGCCGGCCCGGCGCGCAGCCCCCTGTGACTGACCGGCCAACGGCGGCTGATCGTCCCCCGCCCGGGATCGACAGCCACCACCTGGCCCGTGCTGGGGCCCAGATTTGCCGGGTCAACGTCGACGGCCAGGTAAAGGAGGCCGCCATCGAGGACGGGGGCGCTGCTGAGCTGCCCGCCAACGGCCACGCGATGGACCACCGCGCCCGACGCCCGATCCAGTCCGTACAGGAACCCGTCGTGCCCCGGCACCCACAGCCGGCCATCGGCCAGGGCCAGGCCGTCGCCCGGCCTGGCGCCCAACGCCACCGGCGGGTCCCAGACCGGCTGCCCCGTCCGCTGGTCAAAACTGTGTACCCGTCCGCTCTTGGTGGCCACATAGACCCGTTCTTCATCGGCCAGGGGCGCGGTGCTCACCGGTTCGCCCAGATCCACGCGCCACAGCTCGGGGCGCATCATCGACAGGCTGCTCTTTTGGTCGGCGACCCACTGCCGGAGCCGGTCCTGGTGGAGATTGCGGACGGCGCCCAATCGCTCGTCGGCCCCTTGCTCGCGCTCTTCCAGGGCGGCAAGCTGCTCCTTGTGGGCGACCAGATCCTCCTTGACCGGCAGGTGGGCCCGCAACTCTTCCAACAGACGCTCGTCGAGAAACCGGCGGCCGGCTGCCTCAGCGCCCGCCAGGGCGGCGCGCAGGTAATAGGTTTCCTGCACAGCCCGCGTCTCGTCGCGCACCCGGCAGCGCAGGTCAAAGGCGTCGACGCCAGCCACGGCCAACCCCGAGCGACCCAGCAGGTCGGCGCCCGTGGTCAGATAGCCCTCGATCATGGTCGCCAGCCAGGCGCGCAGGTCGGCGTCCGCGTCCAACTGGGCCAGGGACCGCTGGCGAAACGGCTCTGCCAGGCCGGTGGCGATGGCCTGGCCCAGCAAATCGCCCAGGTCCTCGGCGGTGAACGGATCCTCGCACCCGCCGACGACGTCGGTGAGGAACTGGACCGGGCTCTCGATGCGCAAAGCCAGGGTTACCGTCAGCGCCAGGCCGGCGCCTTCCTGGGAATGCAGGCCCTCCAGGTCGAACTGCAATTGCAGCGCCCGGGAGGGGAGGACGATGGCCTCCAGGACCTGCCCCTGGGATCGCCAGTCTTGGGCGTGCAGGGCGCCGGGCCCCTGCACGCCGCCCTCGACCAGGCGGCCATCGGCCAGGACCAGGGCAGCGCCGCCTGGCGGCACGGTGCAGGGCAGGGGGCTGCGATAGGCGATCGTCTCATCCTGTTTCATAGTGCTCTTTGCCTCAAAATATGGCTCCTGATCTTGGCCGACAAGGTTCAAACTCACGTTCTGCTGTGGGAAGGCCCCGCGATGATTCTCCTCTCAAAGCCTGGCTGAGTCCAGTGCCGGCGATCCTGGAGCTGTCCCAAGAGTATCCCCAAGGCGTCAAATGGCTCTCAAATAATTAGTGAAAACGGTAGATTGAAGATATTTCCGTTTGCGAAAAGAGCCAAATTCCTGCTTTTGGGACAGCCCCAGACCCTCCCCCCAGAAATCAGGGGTCAGAACCCAGGATCCAGAAGCCAGCACCCAGAACCTAGGGAGAAGACGTGGACGATAACCCGCATCGGAACCCGCTGCTGCTAAACCCGTCGTCCGGAATGTCCCTGTTGCGGTACGCGCAGCGCGCCCTGCTTGAATAGTTGAGCCAGGAGCCGCCCCGCAGCACCCGGGCCTCGCCCGACTCTGGTCCTGTCGGGTTCCGCTCCGGAGACCGGCCATAATAGCCCTCCGCGTACCAATTGGCCACCCACTCCCACACGTTGCCTGCCATGTCCAGCGCCCCATACGGACTCGCCCCCGCCGGATAGCTGCCCACCGGCGCCGTCTGCGCATACCCGTCGTCGACCCCTGTGTCTTTGTGTTCAAATTCGCAGTTCGCGTCGCAATAGTTCAGCCTGGTTCCATCGAACGTATCTCCCCACGGATACTCCCGCCCATCCGTCCCCCGCGCCGCCTTTTCCCACTCGGCCTCTGTTGGCAGCCGCGCCCCCGCCCATTGGCAGTAGGCGACGGCGTCCTCCCACGAGACGCACACCACCGGATGGTCAGGGCCATTGAATCGGTCATCGCCCCAGCATTCCGGTTCGGGACACGCCCCACCCTCCACACACTGTCGGTACTGAGCGTTGGTCACCTCTGTCCTGTCGATCCAGTAGGCGTCCAGATAGACGTCGTGCACTGGCTTTTCGTCGTCATACCCCTCGTCGCTGCCCATCAAGAACTCACCGGCCGGTACGTAGACCATCTCCATGCCATCCACTGACCGGGTCCAGGTGTCACCTAAGGAGGGGCGCGGCGTCGGCTCGGGAGTTGGGGTCTCCGTAGGCGGTGGCGCAGTTGCCGTGGATCGGGGTATCCGCTCTGTAGCCGTGGGTAGGATCGCGACCTCTGTTGGCAGAGGGATCCTCGTCGGGCGCATGCTCCAGAGCGCAAGCCCCAGGCCCACGGCCAGCAACAAAACTACCACGGCGCCCGCCAGCAGCCAGACCCAGCCCGGCACTCGGGGACGTGGGTTGGTCTGCTTTGGCGCCATGAGAACGGATGATTGCCTCGATCCCTCTGTGGCCTGCCGCCTGGCTTTTTCCGCTGCCTGGGCTCGGGCGCGAGTCTGCGCCTCTTGTCGAGCAGCTTCTTCCGCTGCCTGAGCCCGGGCGCGCTCCTCCGCGCCAAGAGCCAGCCTGAAAGCCCGCGCCATCTCTACCGCACTGGACCAGCGATCGGCCGGCTGCTTGACCAGCGACCGGAGTACCACCGCCTCGACCGCTTCGGGCAGGTCGGGGCGCAGCTCTCGCGGCGTCCTTGGCTCTTCGGTCATGTGGCAGATGGCGATGGCAAAGGGGTCGTCGCCGTCAAAGGGCACGCGGCCGGTCAGCATCTCGTAGAGCACCACGCCCAGGCTGTAGATGTCGCTCTGCGCCACCGGGTTGCCCCGAGCCTGCTCGGGGGCCATGTACCGAGCCGTGCCGGATAGGATCTTTTGGTCCTGGCTGCTCACACTGCCACCGCTGGCAGTGACCGCTTTGGCCAAGCCAAAATCGGTCACCAAGGCCCGGCTGCCGGTCGCGCTCAGGGGATCGCGGTCCAGCAGGATGTTGGACGGCTTGACGTCCCGGTGCAGCAGACCCTGGCCGTGAGCATAGTCCAACGCCGAGGCGATCTGCTCCAGCCAGTCAGCCACCTGCGTCAGGGGCGGCGGCCCTTCGTCCTTGAGGACCTGAGCCAGCGTCTTGCCCGGCACGTAGCGCATGGCGATAAATCGGCGACCGTCCAGGTCCCCGGCCTCATAGACGGGGACGATGTGGGGATGGTCCAGGTGGGCCATGATCCCTGCCTCCTGCTGAAAGAGGCCGACGGTTTCGGCATCGACCACCAGTTGGGGGTAGAGGATCTTGAGGGCCACGGGGCGGTTCTTGAGAGTGGTATCCTCCGCCAGGTAGACGGCGCCAAAGCCGCCGCGACCTAGCTCGCGGATGATGCGGTACTTGCCCAGAATCTGGGGAGTGGTGGTCATGCTAGAATACTCCCTCACACCATGCAGTCGTTGTCAGTCATTCCCGACCTTGATACCACAACTTATGGCAAAAGGCAACAGCGAAAGCCAATATTGGCGCGGGTCGTGTTGTGAGGTATACGGAACTGGCAGGTACACAACGCGCGTTCGGAATTGGTCCGCCACGAGCCTCCTCGTGCCACGCGGGTATCGTCACGAGCCACGCCCGAGTCCGAGCACCACTCCCACACATTGCCCGCCATGTCGGCACAGCCGTACGGGCTATCGCCCTGGGGGCTGTACAACCCAACTGGCGATGTGTCATGCCGAGGGCCCTCCTTGGTGTTGCACCTTCCCGCGGTCCAGGGCCCCTCCCATGGGTAGGGGCGCCCGTCCGTGCCGCGGGCCGCCTTCTCCCACTCGGCCTCTGTGGGCAGCCGCAAGCCAGCCCATTGGCAGTAGGCAACAGCGTCGTCCCAAGAGACATATACCACAGGATGATTCTTCTTTTCCCCAGTCCAACTGCTATGCCATGAGCCCTGGTCAGAGGAAAGCTTGCCGTGGGGTAAAGGCATTCGGTATTCCATCTCTTGCACAAAGCGGGCATACTGGGCCCAAGTCACGGGCGCCTGGCCTATATAGTAGGCCGATAGGTAGGTTGGCCGCTCGAATCTCTTGGCCTTATGTGCACCCTG
>CAYVLO010000252.1:0-5245 GCA_964452125.1 uncultured Anaerolineaceae bacterium
ATAGCCGCTGCCTACCTCCACGCCGGTTTGTCCGTTGCGCGGCGAGGTGCTGACGATCCCCGGGTTTTTCACCGTGGAGAACCGCCAGGTCTTGGCGCTGGTGGTGCCCATGGTGCCCTGGCGGGCGCGTACGTCAGCCTCGACCTTGACGCTGCCTTCGGCATCGCGGGGCAGAGGATCATCGGGCACAAAGATCATCGTTTCGGGCGAGGTCGGTTTCTCGCCCCCCTCCCACCGGAATGTACCGGCGACGGGCTCGTCGTTCACCTCAAGGGAAAAGCGGGTCTGGACCGAAGCGTGATCCATGGGTTGATTAAAGGTCACGCTGATCACGTCGGTGGGGCCCACGTACTTGAAGCCACTTGGCGGACGGACCTCCAGGATCGCGGGCTGGATGGTGGTAAACTCCCATTCATAGTCCTCTGCCAGAACGGCCCCGGTCGTATCCATCAGACCCGATGCCACGCGGGCCTTGTATTGGGTGGCAGGCAGGAATCCCTCATCAGGGCGAAAGAGATAGATCGACGTATTGAGCCACTCCCCTTTTCCCCGCACCGGGGGCATAAACGTCAGCGGCATGGGCAATTCTCCCTGACTGCTGAGGGCGGTGAGGGGCACGACCGGGCGGTTAAAGACCACCGTTACCGTCGTGTCGGGGTTCAGCTCGTCGCTGTCGGGCGTCGGCATCACCTGGCTGACGACCAGGTAGCCGACGGTGCTGAAATATAAGACGGCAGGCTCTTCCAGGGTCAGGCCTTCATTGTTCTTGGCCGTCTCGGCTACTGTCACTTGATAGCGCTGGCCCCGTTCCAGGCCTGCGCCCGCTTCCTGAGATGGGAGGAAACTCAAGGATCGATCGTCGACCCAGTCAAAACTGCCCTGCACGGTGGGCGAAATGGTCCATGCCGCTTCCACGCTGGCCTGATCCATGGGCTGATCGAAGGTCAGGGTAATCGGCGCATCCAGGGCCAGTTCCTCGCCGGGCAAGGGCGTGCGATACAGCAGCCTCGGCGCCGGGAGGGGCATGGGCGTCATGGTCGGGGACGGCGGTAGGGTGGGCGCCTGGGTAACCGGTGGCTCCCCAGCCGTGGGAGAGGCTTCCGGGCTCGGCACACAAGCTCCCAACAAGAGAGACAACAATACCAAGATGGAGAGAATTCGTTGTGTCGATCGGGTTCTGTTCATGGTTCTATCCTTCTTTTTCCAGTCCAAATTCTGAATACGCTTTGGGCCAACCGCCTGCAGATGGCCGTGGACAAGGGTTGCTATTCCTGCACCTGCACCCGCACCTGCTCGCTGACGAACTCGTTGCCGCTGGGATCCATCCCCCGGGCGACAAAGACGTGAGGGCCGGCCTCCAACTGCCAGTAGGTCTGAAAAGGCGGGGAGGTGAACCGGGCCAGCACTTGGCCGTCCACTTCCAGCATCACCTCGGTCAGAGGGACGTTGCCGGCCACCAGGGCCGATACCGGAATGCGTTGCGCCTCGCGGGCCAAACCGGGATCCAGGCGATAGACGGCGCCCTCGTCGGGTTGGTTCAGCCTCAGCGCGCGATTCCCCCGGTGGTCCGTGGGGTCCTCAGGTCCGGCCTGGGCCATCAGAAGAGGCGGCGGTTCTGGCAGTCCATTGTCCCGTGCCCACTGTTGGGCTTCGGGCGGGAGGATGGTGTAGAATCGTTCGACCACCCGCTCGGGGGGCGTGTCGTCTGTGGCGCGCAGGCCGGTGGCCCGATCCAGGGCGATGCGCTGGTGCATTGTGCAAGTCGCCGTCGGCTCGGTGCCGGGTAGGAGCTTTTCAGTGATGCGATGGGGGCAGTCGGGTCCCGGCAACAAGCCCGACAGGGCACAGACCTCAACCTCCACCAGGCCATCGGCAGGCGCAAAGGCGAGAGCGGGTTGGCCGCGAAGGGCCGTCTCCATGAAATCGTGCCAGATGGGGGCTGCGCCGCTGACCCCCGAGATTTCGCGCATGGATTGGTTGTCAGCATTGCCCGCCCACACACCGACGACCATCTGGGGCGTGTAACCCACGGTCCAGTTATCGCGAAAGTCGGTGGTGGTCCCGGTTTTGACGGCAGCCGGCCGGCTGAGGGCCAGGACACTCGTCTCGCCAAACCCCGGGATGCGGGCGGTGTTGTCGCTCAAGATATCGGTGATGAGATAGGCTACCCGCTCGTCTAGGACGCGCTTGCTCCCCTGTTCCTTGCGGATCGCCGGGCTGGGAGCGGCCATGAGGACGTGGCCCTCCGCGTCTTGAACGCGCAGAATGGCCACAGGTTCGACGGCCAGACCCCCGTTGGCAAAGGAGGCATAGGCGGTGGTCAGTTCCAGCAGCCGGACCTCGCCGCCCCCCAGGGTCACCGCCAGACCCAACCGATTGGGGTCATCCAGGGTGGTGATGCCCATGCGCCGGGCCAGGTTGGTCATGGCCTCGGGGCCGATGGTATCGAGGACCTTGACGGCGATCAGATTGTAGGATGAGGCCAGAGCTTCGCGCAGGCGCACCGGCCCGCGAAACAAGAGATCGTAGTTCAGGGGCACATAGGGGCTGCCCTCTTTGGTGACGAACGAGGTGCGTACGTCGAGCATCATGGTCGCCGGCGTCACGGTGCCCTTTTCAAAGGCGGCGGCGTAGGTGATGGGCTTGATGGAAGAGCCCGGCTGGCGCAGAGAGGTGGCGCCGTTTACGGCGCCGTTGATCTCGGCCGAGAAATAGTCGGGGCTGCCGAGCATGGCAAGGATCTCACCGGTCGAGGGGTCCAGGGCCACCAGGGCAGCGTTGCGGACGTTGTGCCCGCCTGGGGGGCAATCGGCCCGCTGCCCATCGCACTGGGCCAACCTTGTCAGCCGTTGGCGGACTAGATCGCGGGCCGTTTCGTTCAGGTCCAGGTCCAGGGTGGTATAGATCTCGAGCCCTCCTTGTTCCAGCCGGGCCAACCCCAGTTTTTCCTCCAACTGGGCTCGCACGTACATCACAAAGTGGGGGGCGTGGATCTCGATGGGGGCAGCGGCAAAATAGAGCGGTTCGTTCTTGGCCTGTTGCGCCTGGCGTGCCTCCAGGTAGCCATGCCTGACCATCAGATCCAGAACGACGGCCTGCCGGGCTTTGGCCTGCTCCAGGTTCTCGAGGGGGTTGTAGTAGATCGGCGATTGGGGCAGGCCGGCCAATAGGGCGCATTCCGCCAGATCCAAATCGCGGACGTTCTTTCCAAAGTAGGCCTGGGCCGCCGCCTCCACCCCATAGGCCAGGTTGCCAAAGTAGATCTCGTTCAAGTAGAGTTCCAGGATCTGGTCCTTGCTATAATTTCGGGAGATGCGCCAGGCCAGGATGGCTTCGCGCAGCTTGCGGGTCAGCGTTTGCTGATAGCGCTCGTCGGGACTCATGAGCAGGTTCCGGGCCAGTTGCTGGGTGAGAGTGCTGCCGCCCGAAAGGATCTCACCGCCCCGCACGTTGATCCACACGGCGCGAAGAATGGCCCATCCATCGACGCCGGGATTTTGGTAAAAGGTCGCGTCCTCGGTGGCGATGAGGGCCTGTTGCAGCGCTTCGGGCATTTCGTCCAGGGCGACAGGCGAGTGACGACCGGTGTGCGGCGGCGGGAACTCGAAGAGGAGCCGCCCGTAGCGATCGTAGACTTTGCTACTGGGCGCTGAGGTATAGCTGTAGAGATCGTCCAGGGCCGGCAGGTCGGCCAGCAGCCAGAAATAGAGGCCCAAGACCGCCGCCAAAAGGACAAAGCCCAAGGCCGCCAGGATGATCCATCCCCAGCGGCGCCCCACACAGACTCGCATCAGGCTCTCCTTACCGCTTGTGATGCCCCTATTGTACGTTCGATTGCTGCAGGATGCGTGATTCTCGCCAGATGCAAACCCCACGGTCGGCCCACAATTGACCAACGCTCCCTCTAATCTATGGACGTTGTCGGCCTTGGACTGGTTCCCAAAGCCGCGACGTCCGGGCGCGCCATCCAGCAGGGCGCCTGTGTCCAAGAGGTAAGCCAGGTTGGGTGTGGGGAAGGGGCTTTGGTGAGAGGCGATGTTGGCTAGATCATGAACTGGCCATCCTGGACAAAGAGCACGTCGTCGACCCAAACCTGCCCACCCTGGCGCAGATCGCAGATCATGTCCCAATGGATCGCCGAGCGATTTACACTGCCGGTCTCGGCATAGCCGCTACCCAGGGCCATGTGGACCGTGCCGCCGATCTTTTCGTCGAACAGGATGTTCTTGGTAAAGCGCTGGATCCCCCGGTTGGTGCCAAAAGCAAACTCGCCCAGGTAGCGCGCTCCGGGATCGGTGTCGATCATGGCCTCCAGATAGGCCTGGTTTTTGGCGGCAGTGGCCTGGACCAGCTTGCCGTTTTCGAACCACAGGCGAACATCTTGGACCTCCCGGCCCGCTTTGCAGGCGGGGTAGGTAAAGCGAACATGGCCCTGGGCGCTGTCCTCGACGGGGCCGGTGGCGATTTCGCCATCGGGAAAGTTTTCGTGTCCACACGAATTGAACCAGGTGCGACCTTTGACCGAGAGGGTCAGGTCGGTATCGGGAGCGATCAGGCGCACCCGCTCCTTGCCAGATAGCCAGTCGACCAGCCGTTGTTGCTCCTGCGCAAAGGCGCGCCAGGCAGCGATGGGGTCCGGTTCGTGAAGGAGCGCCGCGCTATAGACAAAATCCTCAAATTCGCGGAGCGACATCTCGGCATCCTGGGCAAAGGCCTGGGTGGGGAAGGCGGTGGTGGACCATTTGAGTTCCTTTTTGGCGGCCCGCTCCATGAACCGTTCGCGGATGGGACGTCGGGCGGCTTGCGCCCGGGCCTGGCGGGCCGGATCGACGTGGGTCAGCGCCTTGGTATTGATTTCGGTCCAGACGCGGATGTTGGCATCGATCTCTTCGGTCATCTGGCGGAGGACGTTGGGCACAAAGTCCAACTGCTCGTCGCTGGCCATTTTGTAGCGGATCTCCTCGGTCTCGTGCAGTTGCACCTGGAGCCAGGGGTGCCCTCCACGCTCCAGCACGCGCTGATAGATCGCCAGGAGGAGGGGAGAGCCCTCGGGCGCGCCCTCGATGGACACAATCTCGCCGGGCTGGATATTTGCCGAATAGTCGACCAGAATGCGTGCGAATGCCTCGATGCGTGGATCTGTCATTTCTAAAGCCTCAGCTGTGGGATATAGCCAGATTATAACACGCTGTGATGCGAGAGGCAAGCCGACACCGGAGGCGGTTGTGTATACAGGTCGGTGGGA
>CAYVLO010000253.1:0-5238 GCA_964452125.1 uncultured Anaerolineaceae bacterium
ACACGCACCAGATTGATGTAAATCCGCCGGATGGAGAGGGCCGACAGAAGCCGCGCCCCCAATCCCAGCCGATCCACGGCCTGGGCCATCTGCTCCAGCCGGTCGCGGCCCGCGCGGAGCATTTCCTTCAGGTTTTTGGCCAACAGGTCCGCCGATAGCAGCGATTCCCGCTGTTCTCCCCCCGAGCCGTTTCGCTCGCGCACCCTCCGATACCAGGTGAAAAAGAGGATCAAAGCCACCACCGCGGCGAACAGAGCCAAAATCGTCCCGGCCTGGAACGTACCCCAAAAGGGCGAGGTCTCCACTTCCTCGGTCATCATCGGGGGCAACGGTTCGCCCCCCTGCAACTGGGGGGCCATCGACTCCAACTGGTCGCGGATGCCGCTCAAATCGATGGGTACCAACGACAGGAGCCACGCCACGACCCCAACGATCAAGGCGATCAGACCGATGAAGAGAATCCGCACAGCATCCAGGACCGGAGACAGAACGCCTACGACTCGTTCCAATCCGCCGCCGTAGAAAAAGACGGCAATCACGGAGCTAACCGCCACCGTGGCTGCCACAGCCACCATCGACGAACTGATCCAGAAAGGGCTTCCCGGCGTGGGATAGCTGCCGCGGACCTGACTGACCTCTTCGATGCGCGCCAGGGCCACAGCCAGCAAGCCCCAGAAGAAATAAGGGGCCACAAACACCACAACGCCGGTGTCGGTCAGCAGCGCGACGATCAGCGCCAGCCAGACCAGAAGGACGATCCCGACCCGAAAGCTGAACCCCACCGAGTAGAGGGACAGGCTGCGACGGGCCAGGTGAATGGCCCGCGCCCACAGGAAAACCAGGCTGGACAGAGTCAGGAGCAGGGGCGCCGCCGAGCCGGATTGGCCGGCCAGTTGGCGCAGCGGTTCCAGCACCCATTCCACTCCCTGCCATCCCGAGTTGGCAAACACGTGGAAGCGCAGAATCAGGCCGATAACGACCAGGAGCGCTGACGCCAGCAGGCCCTGTTGGGCAGCCACCTCGAGTTCGGCCTTTTCCAGCGCCCGATAGAGGTAGAAAAAGCCCAGCAGCAGCCCCACCACGGCCAGCCACAAGGGCAGGGGCGGATGAGGGCCGAACGACCAGGTCAGGGCCAGAAGCGCGGCAGCGACCCAACTGGCTTCGGCCCCCGCCAGCGCCACGAACAACAACTCGCGGCGAGCGCCGGAAAAATCTCGCCCCAACCTCATCGCTGAAGCCCTCCCACACTCAGGGGGGGAGCCACGCCGGCGGCCCACTCTTCGGCCTCGCCCATAAACTCCTCGTTAAAAGGCAGTTGGCTGAGGGGCAGCCGGTAAGTGGGGACACCCGGCACCGACACAGGAGAGGCTGCCGTGGATTCATCCTCCAAAACCACCAACACCAGCCGTCGTCCCACCTCTCGAAGGCGGAGTATCGCCGCCCGCAACTCGTCGGTGACAATAGAGGTCACGACCACGAGGGTGGCCCCCCAGGGCAGGCGCGGACTTTCGGCCATCAACAAAGCCTCGATGGACGACGTGGGAAAGCTGGTGACCGCGGCCAACGCCTCCAGCAGGCGGGAGAGCTGGTCGGGGCGACGGCTGGGCGGCACCTTGATCGGTTGGTCCGAATGGGGGACCGAGCCATTGGCAATCAGGCCCACGATGAACCGCTGCTCGACGGCATGGCTGGCGATGGAGGCCGTCACACCGATGGTTTTTTCCAGGCGAATGGGATCGATGCCGTGCCAGTGCCGGGCAAACGTCGCCACGTTGAGAAACAACACCAGGTTGTGGCTGGTGGTCGGCTCGTAGACCTTGACTTGCAGCTCCTGGCGGCGGGCGCTGGCCTTCCAATGCACGTCACGAAAGCTATCGCCCGGCTGATGCTGGCGCACCCCCACCGGACGAACCGGGTCCTCAAAGATGCGCCAGGCGGCCTTGGCCTCGCCCAACGGTTCCTTGGGGGGAAATCCCAGGGCTTCCAGAGGCAACACCTGGGGGTACACGATCAGCCAATCCAGGTCTTCCTGAGTCCGCTCGCTCTGAAACAGGCCAAAGATGTCGCCCGAGCGCAACCGCACGGGCCCGAGCGGATAAAAGCCCCGCTGCGTACATCGCACTTGATGGCGGCGGCTGACCCTCTCGAACCAGCGCATCGACAGGGCGCTTCGAAACAGGCCCATTTTCCCCGTCGCGGAGGGGAACAGATCGCCCACCAACAGGGGCAGATTCATGGACCACTGATCCTCCACCATCAGCCAGCTCAGCGGCAAAAGCTTCTGGTTGGTCAAGCGCAACGTCAGGTCCACCACCTCGCCGGGAAAGGCGCGCTTGACGCTCAGCAACCGTTCGTATTGGATGCCCACCAGGCTGCGGCGGTTCCACCACCAGGCCACCCCCAACACGGTCAACAGAAACGCAGAAATGGCCAGCCACGCCTTCACGTGGCCGATCAGGCCGAGGGGTATGAGGATGAGGGCCAAATAGATCCAGGCTTTGTTGAACATAGAGTTTGCGGTTCCAGCAACCGCCTTCGGGCAAGGGGGGGATCCTTTCCCCTTCGAGTTTCAGAAGAAAAGAAGGGATCCCGCCAGCCTCACGGGCGGCGACTCACTCGAGGTGCAGTTTGCTGTTGATCGTCCGCCGGACGTCGCCAAAGCCCTCTTCGAGGTAGGGGTAGGCAAACAGGACCGAACCCAGGCCAAAGCTGGCGCCGGTGATGGCGCGCATCTGCCAGGTGCTTTCATACAGACCCAAGAGCTGCAGCACGCCATCCACCCCCATGGGCACGAGAAAGAGCAGATAATAGCGGAACTTGAGCTGCCACCCACCCCCCCGCTTGCGGAGCAACCCATAAACCAATCCCATGCCGAAAATCGAGCCATAGATGGCCACGTCGCGCTGGCAAAAGGCCAGCTTCCAGCCCACCTGCTCGTTGCCAATGGCCCGGGACAAGGGGTTGATATCGACGCCAGCGGCCGCCAACTCCTCAGGCGTGTAGGCCCACTGCGGGCCGCCATAGAAAAATGAGCGAGTGGGGCGCTGGTGACAAGCCGGTCGATAGAGGGTATAGATGACCTTAGAGGGCAGTTCCCAGCCCGCATCCATCATCACTGGAGCGGCAATGGGTAGGCCCACGTACAAGCCCCAGAAGATATTGATCAGCGCCAGCCAATGCTTGGCCATCTGAAAGATGGCCTTGTCCATAAAGATCACCAGGTCCCGCGTGCGCCCGGTGACCGGTTGAGGTTTGACGTCCGGTTTCTGCGCTTCCGACAAGATTCCCCCCTAAGGCTCCAGATCCTGCAAATACTCGGTCAATTGTTCAGCCGTCAGTTGTCCCACGTGCCGCACCCGGATGACCCCTTCCTCGTCGATGAGGAGCGACATGGGGAGGCCGCTGGCCCGAAACAGCTTCTTTACCGAGCCCTGAACGTCCAGGAACACGGGATAGGTCATCCCCATCTCCTCGACAAAGGGCGCCACCGTCTCCTGCGGCTCCTCCACAGCGAGCCCCAACACCACGAACCCCTGGTCCCTCCTCGCCCGATAGATCGCTTCCAGATCGGGGATCTCGTCACGGCAGGGCTCGCACCAGGTCGCCCAAAAGTTGAGCAGAACCACCTGGCCCCGGTAGTCGCCCAGCGATGCCGAGCCACCGTCCAAGCGGTTCAACGAAAAGTCGGGCGCCACGCTGCCCGGCTGAATGCCCCGGCGTGAGGGCTCTTCCGTGGGGCCGCATCCTGCCAAGGCCAGATTCAGGACCAGGGCCAGCGCGGCCAAACCGACCAACCATGGTCTCCTCCTGACAGCGGTCAAAGGTACATCCATCGCTACTCTGTTCGGTAAGGATATCGCCGATCTCAGAAGGTCACGAGCAGAAACAAGGGTCACAATTCCAGGTCTACGAAGGAGCCATAGCCCGCCAGAAAAGAGAGGCTATCGGTAAAGATCAGGATCCCCATCAGCGCCAGCACTACCCCGCTCAAAATCGAAATGACGCCCACATAACGGTTCATCTTGCGCAACCACTTGGACACCGGGCCAAAGGCCAGCCCCACCAGCAGAAAGGGAATCCCCAGGCCCAAGGTATAAGCCGTCAGCAGCAACACGCCCTGACCCACCGTGTTCATCTGGCTGGCCACCACCAGGATACTGGCCAAAATGGGACCCACGCAGGGCGTCCAGCCGGCGGCAAAGACCACGCCAAAGAGCAACGAACGGAGGTAGCCGGTTTGGCCGGTGAGCGACCCGGTCTGTTCAAGCTCGATCTTTTTCTCGGCAAAGAACAGGTCGGTGCGATTCATCAACACCGTCACGGCCACGATCAGCCCGCTGGCCAGCAGGTTCGGCACAAAGGCATCGTAGCTGGCCATAAAGTTCAGAATACCCGCCGCCGCCGCCAGGATCACCTGGCGCGCCGTGCTCCACCCGGCGCCAGCCAGCACGACCAGCCCCATGAGCAAGCTCTCCTGGAGCCAGCGCAACCCATCTCCACCCCACGCCCATTCCCCCTGCACGATCCAACCTGAATCGAGCACAAAGGTGATCAGCGCCACCACCATCGCGGCCAGCGCCCAAGATTTGCGGCCCCAGCCAACGCCCATGAGCTTCAGGCCAAAGATCACCAACAGCACTCCGCCCACCCGTTGCAGCAGGATGGTGGAATCAAAGAGGATCTGCCCGATCAGGGTGGCCGTCGCGCCCAACAGAATAAACACCAGACCAAAGCCCAGCACAAAAAAGAGGGCATGGAAAAAGGTCTGCGCCGTCCCCTGCCGCGAATCCTCTCCCTTGCTGGCCATGACCGACGTCCCACCCAGATAACCCAGGTAAGCGGGCACCAACGGCAGCACGCAGGGCGAGGCAAAGGACACGAGCCCTGCCAAAAAGGCAAACGTCAGGGTTAGATTCGGGGTATCCACCGATGGCTCCTCTTGACGGATTGACCGTTGGCTGTTTTCAAGCCCGAGTTGCCCCGGCTGGGGCCCAGGTCCCTCACTCGCCCAGCGGCTCCTCGTCCAACAGCGCCCGCAGGGCCCTGAGTTCCGCCTCGATCTGGCGCTGGCGCCACACCATGCTAAAGGCCAGGCCAAAGGAAATCGCCCACAAAACTGCGTATGCCGCTACCAAATAACTCATCCTATCCTCCTACGAAGAATCCCGGTCAAACCCGCTCGGTACCGGCCCACCTCATCCCAGTTGACCGGCTAGTCCATGAATGTCTGTTTGATCG
>CAYVLO010000254.1:0-5236 GCA_964452125.1 uncultured Anaerolineaceae bacterium
TAAAGCGGGTGCGGCTACCCCACAAAATTGCCAGCCAGCAAGAGTCGGGCCCTGACCCCATGAATCAGGATGTGGGCAAGCCCGGCGAGGACGAAGAGGGGGAAGAGAAATCGGAGCGGAAAGGAATGATGGTGTACAGCCCTGATGAAATGCTGCGCACCAAGGACTTTGCAGAGATGACGTGGGAAGAGATCCAGGAGGCCAAGCGGGCCATCTCTAGCCTGCAATGGGATCTGGGCGAGCGCAGGACCCGTCGCATGCGCTCCAGCACCAAGGGCCGGATCAACATGCGGCGTCTGGTCCGCGATAACCTACGGTATGGAGGGGAACCGGTCCATCTTGCCCACCGGCGGCGAGTGACCCAGCCCCGCCCTCTGGTCATTTTGAGCGACATCAGCGGGTCGATGGAGCGGTACTCGCGAATGCTCTTGCACTTTGTTCATGCCCTGACCCATGGCTTGACCGATATTCCAGTGGAGACGTTCGTCTTTGGCACCCGGCTGACCCGCATCACGCGGCACCTGCGCTACAAAGATGTCGACGAATCGCTGGATGAATTGGGCCGCTCGGTCACTGATTGGTCAGGTGGAACGCGCATCGGCGAAGCGCTCAAGGCGTTCAATTTCGACTGGGCCCGGCGCGTGCTGGGGCAGGGGGGCGTGGTCCTGGTCATCAGTGACGGCTGGGATCGGGGTGAGTTGGCGCTGTTGCGCCAGGAGATCCTTCGGTTGCAGCGGTCAGCTTACCGCTTGATCTGGCTGAACCCCTACATGGGATCCCACGAATACGAGCCCGTGCAACGGGGCATTGCCACGGTGATGCCTTGCGTGGACGATTTTCTGCCGGTGAACAACCTGGCAAGCCTGGAACAACTGGCTGAGGAGCTATCGCGTATCAGCGATGTGCGCCCGGTTCGCAAGCAGCGAACGTGCGAACCCCGGGTGTATGAACCACCGCGAAAAGAGGGAGAATCAGAACGGCGCACGCCCACCTGGGATAAGGACTGGGAGGAGCGGGTGAATCGCAACCTGAACTTTCGGTATGCTCCTCTGGCCTAATTCGATTAGCCCGGCACAAGGCTGATAGGCCCATGCCCCGCACGGGGATGCCTGCAGAAGTGGGTATGAGGGACTGCTTGGGGAAAAAAGATGGGCGCCCACAAGGGGCGCCCGTTTTTATTTGGCGGTCCAGCCGCCGTCCACCACTAGCGTGTGTCCCGTAATCAGATCGGAGGCCGAGGAGGCAAGGAACACGATGGCCCCCAGCACGTCCTCCACCTGTCCCAGGCGACCAAAGAGGATGTTGCCGACGACCTCGTCGTGGAACTCTTTGTTCTCGAACATCTTGGCGGTAAAGGGGGTTTCCAGAAAGGTGGGAGCCACGCCGTTGACGTTGATGCCATGTTCGGCCCACTCGATGGCCAGCGCCTTGGTGAGCTGCACGACGCCACCCTTGCTGGAACAATAGGCCGCCCGCAACTTTCCACCGACCAGGCCCATTTGCGAGCCGACGTTGATCACCTTGCCGTATCCCTGCTCCACCATCACCCGCCCCACGCGCTGGGCGCAGAAAAAGAGGCCCTTCAGGTTGATATCGAGCACCCGATCCCAGTGCTCTTCGCTTACTTCCAGGGCAGGTTCGGGGATGTTGATGCCGGCGTTGTTGACCAGGATATCGATCCGGCCCAAGCGCTCCACAGCGGCCGAAACGGCGGCGTCGATGCTGTCGATGGAGCGCACTTCAAGGGCGAGGGGCAGGGCGGCGCGTCCCATCTGCTCGATCTGGGCTGCCACGGCCTGCACCCGCTCAACCTCACGCGCGGTCACCACGACATCGGCGCCGGCATGGGCCAGGGCCAGGGCAGCGCCCTCGCCCAGCCCTTTGCTGGCGCCGGTGACCATCGCAACCCGGCCTGTTAGACTGAAATCGGGGTACTTCATGGGTCGCTCTCAGTGGTTCCCTAGTCGCTCACGATGGCCGCGGCCCGCACTGGCGAACCCGATCCCCCGCGGATCTTGAGGGGCATGGCGATGAAGGTAAAGCGCTTGCCCACGAGCTTGTCCAGGTTGCACAGGTTCTCTACGTGGGTCACCTTGCGCGCGCGGCACACCATGTGGCAGGGATAGGTCTTGTCCAGGAACATGTCGGGGCTGGTGTTGTCGACGCCAAAGTTGATGGCCCCCTGATCGATGATGAATTCGGTGGCTTCGCGGGTCAGGCCCGGCTGGTGGGTCATGTATTCCGGCGTACCGTAGTAGCGCTCGTAATGGCCTGTGTAAAAGAGGACCGTGTCGCCGGGGCGAATTTCCAGGTTCCAGCGCTTGAGCTCGGCCTCGATCTTTTCTTTGCCGAATTGGGTCTGGACGGGGACGTCGCTCACGTCGAGGCAGATGGCCGGTGTGATGCAGTGAGCCAGCGGGATTTCGTCGACGGTGGGTGCGTCGGGATCGGGGGATAGGTGGCTGATCGAGTCGATGTGGGTCGGCCCATGGTCACACAGAAGGATGCCGCTGGTCTGGTAGGAAAAGCCGGTGTTCAACGCCTTGGCGGTCTCTTCGTGGGTGGCGTGAGGAAAGATGACGGTCTTGAGATGGCCGGGGTAGACCGGCATGCCCGAGTAAATCTCTTGCGTCAGATCGATAATCTTGCCTTCCAGGTTCATTACTGTGCCCTCCATTTGGAATTGTTTGGGACGGATGCGCGGGTTCTCTTTGAGGTCTCCTGGCCCCTGTCCGAGTGAGCCCAAGCGCCAGGGAACGCCACATCTCCATGATAGCACAGGGTTGGGCCTGTGTCAAAACTGGGTTCGGCTGCATCGATAATCGATAATCATCGCCATGCAGTGAACGAGTTGACCAAACATCTCAGTCTAAGGTATAATGATCCTGCTTGCCGTGCGAGTTCCCGCTGAGAGGGGATCGATGAACAAGTCCTACCCTGTCGAATTGCAGATGCGATTGGAAAAGGCCATTGTAGAGGGCGCCTATGCCCGCGGTTCGGTGGTGACGATAGACGAGCTGGCTCGCGATCTGAGGGCGGCCGATGGACCACTGCTCCTCATTCTTCCAATGGCCCACCGCAAAGGACTGGTCGAGCCTCTGGCTGAGGAGGGAACCTATCGAATTTTGGGGTTGCCAACGACCGAGCTTTCGAGCGTGTTTACCCATACCCAGGACCGGGGCCTGAAACCACGGTCTTTGGTCCGGCGCGTGGAGGTAGAACCGGCCTCGGTTGAGGTGGCGTCCCGACTCCGTATCGAGGTGGGCAGTCCCGTCTATCGGTACGTGCGCACCCGCTTTGTGGATGAGCAAGCGCTGGCCAACCAGACCAACTATATGCCTTATGCCGTGTGTCCGGGACTGGAACGGGACGACGTCTCTCGCTATTCCTTCCAGAAGCTGCTGGAGAGCAAGTACGCGGCCATTACGGTGAGCATGGACGAGCATTTTGCGGTCCTGCCGGCCACGGATCAGGACGGGGAGATCCTGGGCATGGCGCCGGGTTCGTCCATTCTTCTTGTAGATCGCCTGGCTTTGAGCGCCACGGGGTGGCCGTTGGTGTGGGCGAACATTCGCATTCGCCCCGATCGCTACGAATACGTCCAGGCGCTGTGGCCCAGAGCGGCCAAGCTTTTGAATCAATGACCATCCATACCATACCCAAAGGAGGCAACAATGACTGTCGAAAAGACCAAGATCTACCCCATCAACACGGGCTGGGTGCAAACCGACATGGGTACCTACATGTTCTTCAAGGGTACCGCCGGCAAAAAGGGCGAGATCCCGGTCCCCTGCTTTTACGTGGACACGGGCGAGCACAAGATCATGGTCGATACCGGCCTGCCCGATGCCGAACGGGCGACTCGCTATCACCATGACTGCCAGAAGAAGGATTGTCTGGACAGCCCCGACGAGCTGCGCAAGCTGGGTGTGGACCCCGACGAGATCGACCTCTGCATCTTTACCCATCTGCATTGGGACCATACCCACAACATGAAGGCCTTTCGTAACGCGCGGTACATTGCCCATGCCACCGAGATCCAGTGGGCCTACAACCCCCTGCCCCTGTACTACCGCTCGTACGAGTCGCCGGCATTGGGCATCGAAGCGCCGTTCATGGGGTGCCAATTCGAGTTGGTGTACGGCGAAGCCGAAATTGTGCCGGGCGTGACCGTCTTTCCGACGCCGGGCCACACGCCGGGTCACCAATCGGTCCAGGTCGAGACCTCGGCCGGTAACATTGTGCTCTGCGGCGACGCCGTGTTCCTGTATCGCAACATGGAGCCGCGCATGGAGGAGCAGTGGCGCTATTGGGTGCAGCAGCGCTTTGTGAGCATGATCGATGGCTGGCGGAGTATGGAAGAGATCGACCGCCGCGCCGACTTTATCCTGCCGGGGCACGATGCCGCGGTGCTGGACCATGCGGTCTATCCCTACGAGGGGATGCCCTTGCGCGAGCGTCGCAAGCCGGTGGCGGGTGCGCCGTTCTACTTTGCGGGTATCTAGACGCCGCCGGCGAACGTGTCGGGCTTGGCAGGGGAGGAAGAGATGGCAGGCAATCGCACCGTAGTCATCGTCGCTACTTTGGATACCAAGGGTGAGGAAGCAGCCTACGTCCGGGATCAGGTAGCCGCCTGGGGTCTGAATACCATCCTTATCGATCCGGGGGTGCTGCCCACCCCCACGGTGGCCGCCGACATCACCCGCGAGGAGGTGGCGCAGGCGGCCGGCGCCCGGCTGGAGGATCTGCTGGCGCGGGGCGATAAAGCGTTCTCCATCGCCACGCAAACCCAGGGCCTGTGCAACCTGGTGCAGGATATGCACGCCCGGGGCGAGCTGCATGGCATTGTGAGCCTGGGCGGGGGGCAAGGGACCTCTATCGGGACGGCGGCCATGCGGGCCTTGCCCATCGGCGTGCCCAAGGTGATGCTCTCGACGGTTGCCAGCGGCCTGTTCCAGTTTGGACCCTACGTGGGCACCAAGGACATCTGCATGATGCACTCGGTGACCGATGTGCTGGGCCTGAACGTGATCAGCCGGCCGATCCTGCGCAATGCGGCCAATGCCATCGCCGGCATGGCCTTGCGCCTGGAGCCCGAACCGCCATCCACCCGCCCGGCCATCGCCATCACCATGCTGGGTATCACCACGCCCTGTGTGATGAGGGTCAAAAACCTGCTGGAAAGCCAGGGCTATGACCTGGTCCCCTTTCACGCCAACGGCACCAGCGGCCCGGC
>CAYVLO010000255.1:0-5233 GCA_964452125.1 uncultured Anaerolineaceae bacterium
CATTGGAGCCCAGCAGGCCAAATACCGACCCGCGCGGGATCTGGAGCACAAGATGATCGAGGGCCACAGTCTGCCCGTATCGCTTGGTGAGTTCCCAGATGGCAATCATTGTTGTCGGACAGGGCAAAGGGGGGCTAGGTATAGTCGTAAAACCCCTTGCCACTTTTCCGTCCCAGTTGACCTGCCAGAACCATCCGCCTGAGCAAAGGAGGTGCGGCGTAGCGCGGATCTTTGTACTCGTCAAACATGGCGTCGGCAATGAACAGGGTGGTATCCAGGCCTACGAAATCCAGCAGGGTCAGCGGGCCCATGGGGTGGTTGAGGCCCAGCTTGATCGCTGTGTCAATGTCCTCCCGGGTAGCCAGACCTTCGTCGTAGGCTTTGACCGCATCCAGGAGATAGGGGATGAGGAGTCGGTTGACAATAAAGCCAGGAGTGTCTTTGGCGGTGACCATTGTCTTGCCCAACGATGTCCCAAAGCGGGTTACGGTCGCCATGGTCTCGTCGCTGGTGAGGATGGTGCGCACGAACTCGATGAGGGGCATCACCGGCACCGGATTGAAAAAGTGGATGCCCAGGATTCGGTCGCCGCGGCGCGTCACACTGGCCATCTCGGTGATGCATAGCGACGAGGTGTTGCTGGCCAGAATGGCGTGGGGAGGGAGAATGTCATCCAATTGGGCAAAGATCTGCTTTTTGGCGGCCATATTCTCAACGGCCGCTTCGATTACGAGATCCGAATCCTTCAGGTCGGCCAGTTCAAGCGTGCCCTCGATCAGAGTCAAGGCTTGGTTCGCCTCTTCCTGGGGGAGCTTGCCGCGAGCTACCGCTTTGGACAGCGAACCCTGGATGCGGCCCAATCCTTTCTCCAGCAGGTCTTTGTTCACTTCGCGGACAAGGACACGATATCCGGCGCGGGCGCAGACCTCAGCAATGCCCGAGCCCATCAAACCACAACCGACGACACCGATGCGCGTGATGTCCACCGAGCTTTCTCCTTTCTCCCCGCGGCAATAGCGCGGCTACTCTCGAGTTCGAGGGCCCCCAGGACGGTAGTGCGTCGAATGATGCTCACTGTTCCAGTCGTAGGGCCGGATGTCTTCGACCAGGCGCGGGCGCCAGCCCTCGATGGCATCGGGTTCCTGGCGGCGCTGCTCGCTCCATTCTTTGGGTTTGACTGCGGTCTGCACACCCAGCATGGCCATGGTTGCCTCGGTGCGCCACAATTGTGCCGCGTCGATTTCGCCCAATTGGAAGAGCAGCTTTCGCAATTCGGGGTCGGTGGTCATCTGTTTGTCCACCACCTGCATTTTGTACCAGGAAACCGAGCGGGTCAGACCCTCAAAGATAAAGCGCAATTGCGATTTGATATTGTCACGGCTGGCAGCGTGGGCCAGGAGCTTGTCATCCAGGTCCAGGTCTTGAGACGATACGTCCATCCGTCGCAGGTAGCTGGACAAGGGCGCCACTGCCAGTTGCTGGGCCTGCACGAGCGACGTGAGCAGTTCCATGACCAGTGGGCCGGGGTTGGGTTCCATGTACGACTCGAAAATCTTGATATACGTCAATTTGTACCGCAGGTTGCGAACCAGGCGGACGAGTACGATCGATTCAGCCATCCTGTCTCCTTTGAGCGCTATTGTACCATACTTCTGGTTGCTTGCCAATAGCGTTTTGGTGCCAAGTAGGGCTTGACCTTGTGTCAACAGCGCTGCACGATTCGTCGCACCGCATTTGTCTGTCCAGAATTGGGTCTTGTCACAGATAAAAACGACGTTTACAATCAAAAAAGAACGGAAAATCGAAAGAGTAACCAGATATATCGTAAGAAATCAAGTCTATCGTAGGGTAATCGTATAGTACGCGTCCAGCATAAACGGTCCGCCTGTGTTATTATGCTCTTGAGCAACTGGCATGGTTCATGGCGGGCGAGCATCCATCCGAACTGGAGGCGCCGCAAGGGCGGTTGTGTTCCGGGGAGGTCACCCTGAGCCATGCCAAAAGCGAATTCTTCTCCTCCTTTCTAATTGAGAGCTAAGGGTTGGGCCACCCTTAGCTCTCAATGTATTTATCGGCACCAAGCCCATCCGGGAAGACTATTGGTTGGGCTAGCTAAGGTCAAACCAATTCATCATTTGCATGAGGTGCCCCACATTCCCCGAGACTTTGATCTTGCCACTCATGAACGCCTGTACGGGATTCAATTGGCCCTGAATCAACGATACAAAATGGGTTGCATCCATGGTGACCTGTACGCCGGGGTTGGGCAGGGTCTCCTCGCGCACGGCGCATTGGCCGTCCGATACGTCGATGACCCAGTTGCCCCCTCCGTCTCCATTGAGCACCAACTGGATGAGGGCTTTGGCGGAACCGGCTTTGTCGGCTCGAAAGGCAGCGGGCATTTTGGGGATGATGTCGCGTGCTTGGGCTGGCATAGTTGGTTTCTCCTTGCGTGCGGTTTCGGTTGTCCTGTCAGTGGCCGAGTATAACATAGTCGGGGGCATCCGTCAACTGATTCCCTCAGATGGTGATAGTGGGTGCTTAAAGATTTCGGGCCAAGCTCGTTACACCCCTCGGCTGTTGAGCAACTGTTCCTCTGGAGTGCGTGCCTGCCTTGGCAGGACGCGCGCTGTACTCAGCGCCGCTGCCGCAAAAATTGCAAGTTTGCTTGCACTCTAAAAAGGAAAGGCGCCCGCAAGGGGGGCATGCCTACCCTTTGTCCGCTTCGCTGGAGGCCAATAGCTCGCGGGCGGTAGCCAGGGCCACCTCGGTCACGGCGCCCATCATTTCGGCCATCTCCCTTTCCCGCTCGTCGCCTTCCAGGCGTTGCACAGCGGTGATCGTCCGCTCGCCGACTACTTGCTTGCGAACGTGAAGATGCAGATCGCCATAGCTGGCCAATTGGGGTAGGTGGGTCACGCACAAAACCTGGTGGCGGCGGGCTGTCGCGTCGTTGGCTGCCGTCAACCCCCACAGTTTGCGTCCCACCACCGCACCCACGCGTCCGCCGATGCCCGAGTCGATCTCGTCAAAGATCAAGGTTGGGGTACGGTCGGCGTGGGCCAGCACTGTTTTGAGGGCCAGCATCAGCCGTGCTGTCTCACCGCCCGAGGCAATTCGCACCAGGGGCTTGAGCGGTTCGCCGGGGTTGGGTGCCACCAGAAACTCGACGCGGTCCAAGCCGGTCAAGTCAAAGGCCACCGACCGACCATCCACGGGGACGCCGTCGGAATCCTCGCGCCTGGTCAGATCCACGCCAAAGCGGGCGCCGGGCATGTTCAGTTCCTCCAACTCGGCCTCAATGCCCGCAGCCAGGTGCTCGCCGGCCGCACGGCGCTTCTCCGAGAGGGATTGGCCTACCCTCGCGATCTCTAACAGCAGGCTCTGCTCTTCGGCCTCCAGTTCCTCGATCCGTTCGGCGCTGTTCTCGATAGCCGCCAGTTCGGCTCGGGCGCGCTCGCCAAAGGCGAGCACATCGGCCAGGCTGTCGCCATATTTGCGCTGCAAGCTGCGGAGCAAGGCCAGTCGCTCTTCGACCTGCATGAGTCGCCGGGGGTTGTATTCCACCTGGTCGCGATAGTCGCGGATCGATTCGGCCAGGTCTTCGACTTGATAATTGACTGCATTGGCGGCCTCTTGCAGCGCCGCGACCGAAGGGTCCAGGCGGGCCAATCCGACCAAAGCCCGTGCTGCCGCCTGCAACAGGTCGACCGCTGAAGCCTGTTCCTCACTGCCTTCGTACAAAGCCTGAAAGGCCTCGGCCGAGAGTTGGCTCAGTTGTTCGGCGTTGGCCAGGCGGGTGCGCTCGCGGCCCAGTTCTTCCTCTTCGTCGGGGTCCAGTCGGGCGCTGTCGATCTCGTTTACCTGGTAGGTGAGCAGGTCGATGCGTCGGGCCAGCTCCCGCTCGTCGCGGCGAAGGGCTGCCAGATCGCTGCGCACGCGGCGGATCTGGCGCACCCGGTTGGCAAAGTCCTCCCGCAGTGCCCATAGATCTCCGTAGCGGTCCAGCAGGTCGACGTGCTCGCGCACGCGCATCAGCGACAGGTGTTCGCTTTGTCCGTGAATGTCCACCAGAAGCTCGCCCACGCCCTGGAGCATTTTGAGGGATACCGCCCGCCCGTTGATGCGGCAGGTATTTCGCCCGTTGCTCCGGATCTCGCGGGCCAGGAGCAGAATGGCCGGATCGTCCCCTTCCAGCTCGTCTTGGGCCAGCAGGGGGTTCACCTGAGATTGGCTCTCGGCGTCCAGCCGAAAGACACCCTCAACGAAGGCCCGATCGGCGCCGGCCCGCACAAAATCGGCGCTGCCCCGACCTCCCAGCAGCAGGCTCACGGCGTCGACGATGATCGATTTTCCGGCTCCGGTTTCGCCCGTTAGTACATTCAAACCCGGCTTGAAGCTCAGTCGGACTTGGTCGATGATGGCGAAATCTTGGATCGTCAGTTCAGCAAGCACCAGCGCCTCGGTTCTGAATCGGATTTGTTGAGGGGGTCTATGCCCATGCCTCGGCCGACGGCCTTTACCGCAGGCGAGCGGTAGCCGCGCCAATACCCAGCACCAGGAACAGCCCCAGCGCCAATAGCGCCCAAAGCGAGCCCAGGGCCATCAGCAGCGACGGCAGGGCGCCGACAAACATGCCTCCCCCCACGGCCAACCACAGGTAGCGGCTGCGCCGCCTACGCACAGCCATGCGCACTAACTCGGCGATGGCGATGCCGATGGTGGGACCCAGTAGCAGGGCAAAGAACCAAAAACCCAACAGAGCCATGAGATAGGCGGCGACGCCGCCCAAGATCAGCCCCAGTACGGCGCCGATGACGTAATCGAGAACGCCCCCCGAGTAAAAAAGGGCATGCTGTTGGCCCACGCACTCTTTGCAGCGATAGCCCACGGGCGTCTGCACGGCGCAGCGGGTACAGATCGGCTTGCCGCAGCGATTGCAGCGGAGCATGGTCTCGACGTTGGGATGGTTGGCGCAATACAACGGGCCGTCGTCTGGAGGGGTTTGCTTCTGAGGCGGCGGCCCCACCGCCAGGTCCAGTTGGCGCGAGGCCGCGGCAATCACCGCCTCGAACTCGCCATCTTCCTCCGCGGGGTCACCCTCGGACGGGGCGCCCGCTTGGCGCAGCAGATCCAGGCCCAGCCGAGCCTGGACGTGGTCCGGGTCGATCTCGAGGATGGTGTCAAAGCAGACTGCCTTGCGCAGCGGGTCCTGTTCGACGCCTGCCAACAG
>CAYVLO010000256.1:0-5214 GCA_964452125.1 uncultured Anaerolineaceae bacterium
TACGGCGAGTTCCCCGGCGTTCTGGAGCGTTACGTGCGTGATGATCCCGTCCTCACCCTCCAAGAGGCCATCCGCAAGATGACGTCGTTTCCGGCCCAGCGCTTTGGCCTCTACGACCGGGGGATAGTGCGCCCCGGTGCCCGCGCCGACCTGGTGGTCATGGACCTGACCCGCATCCGCGACCGCGCCACCAACCTCTACCCCCACGCCTATCCTTTTGAAAACTATCCCCACCGCTACCCTGAAGGGATCGATCACGTGCTGGTCAACGGGACCCTGGTTGTGGAGGATGGGGAGCATACCGGTGCGCTGCCGGGCCAGGTCTTGCGGCGTCGATAGTAGATTGGTGCCTGGGTTTCTCACCCAGTGAGCAAGAGATCGCGAATCCTGGGGCTGTGATTCGCTTTGGGTAGAGTTCTCAGTCCCAAGTTCACTTCCATGGGAAGGAGTTTACAATGAACTGGACCGATACCAAGATTTGTCAACCTGCCTGCAAAGAGCAGATCGAGACGCCCGCCCTCCTGATCGACCTGGACGCTATGGAAGCCAACATCGCGCAGATGGCCTCCTATTTCCACGAGCGCCCCTGCAAGCTGCGCCCTCATGCCAAGACGCACAAAACGCCGCTCATTGCCCACAAGCAACTGGCCGCTGGCTCCGCCGTAGGAATCACCGTCGCCAAATTGGGTGAGGCGGAGGTGATGATCAAAGGGGGCATTCAGGATGTACTGCTCGCCAATCAAGTGGTTGAACCGGCCAAACTGGCCCGATTGGCCGGCCTGAGCCGTCATGCCACTCTAACCCTGGCCGTTGACGATTTATCCAATGCCGCCATGTTAGATCAGATCGCAGCAGCGTACGGTACCATAGTCGGCGTACTGATCGAGGTCAACGTCGGCCTGAACCGGTGCGGCGTCCCCTGGGGAGAGCCCGCCTTGGATCTCGCGCGCCAGGTCCTGGAACTGAACCACCTCAATTTCCGTGGCCTGATGGGCTACGAAGGCCATGTCGTGTTGCTCCGTGATCCCCAGGATCGGGTCCGGCTGGCCCACGAAGCTATGGAGAAGCTGCTCAGTACCCGCGACCTGCTGGTTCGGAACGGAATCGACGTGGAAATCGTCTCCGCCGGAGGAACGGGTACCTACAACATCACCGGTGACCTCCCCGGCATCGATGAGGTTCAGGCCGGGTCCTATGTCTTTATGGATGACCGCTATCAACAGACGAGTATCGGCTTTGCCCAATCGCTATACCTGTATTCAACCGTGATCAGTCGGCCATCGAGCGAAATGGCGATTTTGGATGCAGGGCTCAAGTCGATCACATCAGACTGGGGCAGTCCAGTGGTCAAAGACCGTCCGGACTGGAAGGTCGAGGCATTGCACGAGGAACACGCCCTGGTGCGCATCCCAGGCGGAGATCGAACCTTGCGCCCAGGGGACAAGATCGAGCTCGTGCCTAGTCACGGATGCACGACCATTAACCTCCACGATTGGTACTATGCCCTTCGAGGGAACCGGATCGAAGCGGTCTGGGACATTGCAGCTCGGGGGTGTTTCCGGTGAGTACAACTGCCATCAGGAATCTAAGAGGCATCGCAGTGCTCTACGCACTATGAGCAACTCTCGCATTTCCTACGGCAATGGGCAGGTCGGAGGGATTTCGCCTTTGCACCATAACCCAAAAGGGTTGCCCATCCCGATCGGAGGACCGTTTGGCAGATGGGCATGTTCGGCCAGGACAGGGTATGCAGGGTCATCTGGGACAGATGTCCTTCGCTAGTACAATCCCGGCAGGCATTCACAAAGGTCCCTTGTCTACTCTGCGCCTGTGACTTCACCGATCCAATGCACCCAGTGGGCGCCGACTTGACTTGCACCCTTTGCCAATCGCCGATCTGCCATCCATAACTCGCTCCCTTCCTGCTCCGCCAGCGCCAAAAACTGGGCATCGTAAGCCTTCGAGTGTCCCAGTCTATCCGCCCAGCGAAGCGCTCTTTCGTGGAGTTCTGCCGTAGGTGCCAGGCACCGGACATTCAAGGCCAAGATCTTGTCCATGGCCTCAATGGCCAGCTCAGTGGTCATCCATTGGGCGACGACCGCTTTGCGCAGGATGGCTGCCACTTGGTATTCCAGTAGAACAGGAGCCAGCAGCTCCGTTCCGGCCCGTTTCCATTCAATGATCTTTTGGGTCGCTTGGTCAGAGTAAGGTAACGGCAAAACGATGGACACAATCAGGTTGGAGTCGACGACTGCCCTCATGCTTCGCCTCGCCAGACTCGCTCGATGTCTTCTTCCCACTCTGCTCTGACCTCGGCTTGTGGATCGCCCAGGTAGGTACCCTGTCGCTGTTGCAGACTCGCCCGAATCTCGGCCATTCGGTCAATCGCCTGAAGAGCGGTTAGGATCTGGGTTTCTCGAGCTCGTTCTTCCAAATGACGCCGCACGATCTCGCGCACGAGATCAGAGATACTTCGGCCTTCCTGCTCGGCGATTTCCATTAGGGCCTGATGTTGTTCAGATTCCAATAAAAGCTGTGCCCGATGTAGAGTACTCATAATCACCTCCACAACAATTATACACCTACACTTGTGTAGATGTCAAATCCGGTCTGCGGTATTCCAGGGAAATTGCCTCTTACTGGAGGAGATCAGCCAGGACACGGAGCATGTACTGCTCACTCCAGCCAGCCGCTCAGGATGCAGGATCTCTTGGGGTACTTGGGCTAACCCGATGCTCCCTGGGCACGGATGGCGCTTTTTGGCCAGGACAATTCTCCTCGTCTTTGCACCCTCGTCTCCAGTCTCCCCTCCAAGGGGCGATGACCCCATTTGTCAAGAACCCGCTATTGTGCTAAAATGAATGGCGATGGGCAGGGCCGCCCCCGCACCTCATCGCCTTCCTGAGCCGCCCCTGTCCACAACGCTCCGAAATCTCTGGATGGCCCTCGCTGGTCATCGATCCATCCGGCACACTGGGGGTGCACGCGCCTTCGGAATCCACGATGCAAGGAGATGACGATGAAGTCCTTTCTGCCTCTCATCCGTTTGTTTCTGGTCCTGACCTTGATCGCCCCAGCCGCGTTCATCGGGGAACCTGTCCAGGCAGCCGACGCCCTACCTGTGGTTCAGGCAGGGGACGCTCCATCCCATGCTCCCGATCGGATCCTCATCAAGTTTGCCTCGGGCGTCGCGCCCCGAGCCACCGTACAGGGCGCGCTTGCCACAGGTCACGCCTCCCTGGATGGCCTGCTGTCGGCCTACCAGGTGCAGGCAGTCCACCGGCTGTTCAAGTCGGCGCCGGATTCTGACCCGGCAGGCCTGGCCCAGATCCACGTCCTACGGCTCAAGCCCGGGACTGACTTGGATACCCTGCTCGCGCTGCTGGAAACCGACGCCAACGTCGAGTGGGCCGAGCCCGACTATCTGGCCTTTGCCGCCGCGACGACCCCCAACGATCCCCTGTTCGCCGACCAGTGGGGATTGGCCAAGATCCAGGCCCCGGCTGCCTGGGATGTGACCACCGGCTCGGCGACCGTCCCCATCGCCATTGTCGATAGTGGGATCGACTTTACCCACACTGACCTCTCGGGCAAGCTGTGGGTCAATCCGGGCGAGATTGCCGGGAATGGCCTCGACGATGACAACAACGGCTACATCGACGATGTCCAGGGCTGGGACCTGGTCAACAGCGACAATATGCCCGCTGACGACAACGGCCACGGCACGCAGGTGGCCGGGATTGCTGCGGCAAGCACCAACAACGGCGCCGGGATCGCCGGGGTCTGTTGGGCCTGCAGGATCATGCCGGTGAAGGTGATGCAGGCCAGCGGGGTGGCCAACTATTCCGACATCGCCGCCGGGGTGCTCTATGCCGCCCAAAAGGGGGCGAGGGTGATCAACCTCTCCCTGGGCGGCTATAGCTACTCCTCGGCGCTGGACGCGGCAATCCAGGCCGCCTCCGGCACCTATGGCGCAGTGATCGTGGCCGGTGCGGGCAACGACAACCTGAGCACACCCTTTTACCCGGCGGCCTATCCCGAGGTGTTGGCCGTAGCGGGCACCGACCCGGCCGACGCCAAGGCGGCCCTGTCGAACTATGGCGCCTGGGTGGATGTCTCGGCGCCGGCGGTGGGCATCAAGACGACCTTCATGGGTGGGGACTATGGGGACGTGGACGGCACCTCCTATGCCGCGCCCTTTGTGGCCGGTGTCGCTGGATTGCTGCGCAGCCAGAACCCGGACTGGTCTCCCGATATGGTCCGGGCGCAGGTCATTCACACTGCGGACGACATCGATCCCCTGAACTCCGGCCTGGAGGGGATGATGGGCAGCGGTCGGGTGAATGCGGACCAGGCGGTCAGGGTGCCCACCCAGCCGCTGTTGTCGCTCCAGGGCTACACGGTGGACGGCGTCGCGAACGGCCGCCCCGAACCGGGCAGCACGGTCGACTTGGGGATCACCCTCTACAACGATTGGGGCGACGCCGCTAGTGTCCAGACCACGCTGACCAGCAGCAGTGCCTATGTGACCGTCGTCAACGGCTCGGGGTCGTTTGGCGACATCCCGGCCTATGGGATCGGGACGAATGCCACGCCGTTCCGGTTCAGCATATCGGCATCGACGCCCTATGCCCACGATCTGGCCTTGAGCCTGAATGTGACGGCCGGTGGTGGGTACTCGGCCGCCATCCCCCTGACCATCCAGACGGCTTCCTCGGTTGTGATCGCCGACGCAACCCTGACTACCCAGACCTGGACCAACGACCGCATTTACGTCATCAACAAGGCGACCGGCATTCCCGAGGGCAATACCCTGACCATCGAGCCGGGAACTGAAATCCGCTTCGATGGGCTCTATTCCCTGAATGTGCTCGGCACGTTGATCGCCGATGGCACGGAGGAGCAGCCGATTGTATTTACCTCTAACAAAGCCAGCCCAGTTCCTGGTGATTGGGAAGCGATCGAGTTCCGGGATAGCAGTTTGAATGCCACCTTTGACGCCAATAAAAACTACACCAGCGGCTCAATCCTACGCCATACACAAATCGAGTACGGCAGCAGTGTGTCTCTGTACAATGCGTCGCCTTACGTCGCCCACAGCATGCTCCGCAATATGTTGATTGAGGGCGATGTCGATCCGGGATTGGTCATCGCCGAGAATCACTTTGTGGGTAATGGAGCAGGGATTTCAGTTTCTGGAGACACATTGTCCAT
>CAYVLO010000257.1:0-5199 GCA_964452125.1 uncultured Anaerolineaceae bacterium
CTTTGCCGCCTCCGTTCCTCAGAATGACAACCCTCTCCGACAGGCTGCTAGATCGACTCGCCGCAACCGCAGCGAGTTGCTCACCACAAAAATGCTGCTAAAGGCCATGGCGCCGGCTGCCAGCATCGGGTGCAGGCGCAGGCCAAACAGCGGATAAAAGACCCCTGCCGCCAGCGGAATCAACAGGACGTTGTAGAAAAAGGCCCAGAACAGATTCTGTTTGATGGCCCGCATGGTGGCTCGACTCAGGGCAATGGCGCGCGCCACCCCCTGTAGATCACCGCTCATCAATGTGACGTCGGCAGCCGCCATGGCCACGTCGGTGCCTGTGCCAATGGCGATCCCCACATCCGCTTGGGCCAGGGCGGGCGCATCGTTGATGCCATCGCCCACCATCGCCACCAGCGCGCCCTCTTCCTGAAGCTCCTTGAGCCGGGCGGCCTTGTCGCCGGGCAACACCTCAGCCACCACCTGGCGGATGCCCACCTGCTGGCCGATGGCGTCGGCCGTGAGCCTGTTGTCACCCGTGATCATCACCACCCGAAGACCCAAAGACTGCAACTGGCGGATGGCCTCGACTGAACTCTCTTTGACGGCATCGGCCACGGCCACCACCCCCACAGTCTGCCCATCGACAGCCGCCAGCATCGCCGTCTTGGCCTCGGCCTCCAATCGCTTCAGGGTGTCCTCCAGGCCATTTAAAGGGATGCCCCGGCTTTCCAACAGCCGCTGGGTACCCACAAGAACCTCCCGGCCGTCCACGGTCGCAGCAATGCCCTGTCCGGTCATGGATTCAAAGGACCGGGGCTCGGTGAGCGACAACCCCTCCGCCCGAGCCGCCCGGACCATCGCCTCTCCCAACGGGTGCTCCGATCCGCGCTCGGCCGATGCCGCCAGCCGAAGCAAATCCTGCCGGGAGAGGGTCGCTTGCCCTGCCGAGGCGTTCTCAGAGATCGTCACCACATCGGTCACCGAGGGCTGGCCCTCGGTAATGGTTCCCGTTTTGTCCAGGACGATCACCGATAGCCCGTGGGCTCGTTCCAGCGCCTCGCTGTTCTTGAACAGGATGCCATGCTCGGCGCCCTTGCCCGTGCCCACCATGATCGCCGTGGGCGTCGCCAATCCCAGCGCACAGGGGCAGGCAATGACCAGCACCGCCACCATAAAGATCATGCTCTCGGTAAAACCGACTCGACCCACGAGCAGCCAACCCAAAAAGGTCAGCAGCGCCACGCCAAGGACCACCGGCACAAACACCGCCGACACCCGGTCGGCCAATCGTTGGATCGGCGCCTTGGAACCCTGCGCCTCTTCCACCAGCCGGATGATCTGGGCCAGCGCCGTTTGCGCGCCCACCCGCGTCGCTTCGAACTTGAGCAGGCCCTGCTTGTTAATCGCGCCGCCCACCACGGGGTCGCCAGGCCGCTTGTCCACGGGCATGCTCTCGCCCGTCAACATCGACTCATCGACGGCCGAGTAACCCTCGACGACTACCCCATCCACCGGCAGGCGCTCGCCGGGGCGAACCACCACCACGTCGCCCAGGGCCACCGCATCCACCGGGACGTCCATTTCAGAGCCGTCACGGATGACGCGCGCCGTCTTGGGCCGCAGACCCATCAGCTTTTTGATGGCTTCGGAGGTGCGACCTTTGGCCCGGGCCTCCAACATCTTGCCCAGCTTGATCAGCGTAATGATGGTGGCCGACGTCTCAAAGTAGACGTGCCCGCCGATGGCCGGGAACAGCAACACAGCCACGCTGTAAAAGTACGCGGCCGACGAGCCCATAGCCACCAGCACGTCCATATTGGCCGATCCAGCGCGCAGGCTCTTCCAGCCCCCCACGTAATAGTCGCCACCGACATAGAACTGAACCGGTGTCGCCAGGGCCAGGAACAGCCAGTTGACCCAGGGCTCATGGGCCCACATGCCCAACAGGGAAAAGTCGCGCCCCATACTCAACAGGAAAAGGGGCAGAGTAAAGGCCACCCCAATCCAGAACTTTTTGGTTTGGGCATCGATCTCGGCTTCGCGGGCCGCCCGCTCTACATCCTCCGCCGACTCGCCCTCTTGGGCGACGATGACGTCATACCCCGCATCGCGGATCGCCTGATGAATGGCGGCCAAACTGACCACGCCGGGAAGGTACTCGACACTGGCCCGCTCGCTGGCAAAGCTGGCGTTGGCGCTGACCACACCCTCCAACCGCCTGAGCGTCCGTTCGATGGTCGCCGCACAGTTGGCGCACGTCATGCCCGTGATCGGTAGATCGACTTTTGCCGTCGGAACATCATACCCGATGTCGCGAATGAGCGCAAGAAACTGATTCTCTCCGACGATAGCCGGATCGTAGGTAACGGAAGCCCGCTCCAGCGCCAGATTGACCGACGCCGATTCAACCCCCTCCATGCGGCCCAGGTTGCGCTCAATCGTCAGCGAGCAATTGGCGCACGTCATCCCGGTGACGGGTAAGGTGACCTGTTTGTTTGCCATGACTACGCCGCGGGATATCCGGCCTCCGCCAGCGCTGCTTTGAGAGCAGCCAGGATCTGATCGTTGGCCACCTTGAAGGTGGCCGTCTTGGCTTCCACGCTGCCGCCCACAAACTCGACGCCTTTTACCAGGGCGCTCTCGCGCTTGATGGTCATAAGGCAATGGTTGCAGCTAATATTCGGAATGTCCAGCGTGATTTCCTTCATCGATGAAACTCCTCCATCCTCATATTGGGGCCCCGTCTAGATCTTGCCGGTGGCCTCGAACACACTTAACAGCTCGCTAATCACCCGTTCGCGCTCTTCTGGGTCATCCCCCTGGATAGCCGTCGTCACACAGGTCTGCAGATGGCGCTCCAGCAACAGACGATTGACCTTTTCCAGGGCCCGCTGTACCGCCAGGTTCTGATTGATGATGTCCACGCAGTAGGATCCGCCCTCCACCATCCGCTGAACCCCGCGCACGTGGCCTTCGATGCTCTTTAATCGGTTCAGGATGCCCTGAGTGCTTTCTTCTTCGCTCACAGCCCCTCCTCCTTTGAGTACCCCTCCCCCCAGGGGGTGGGGTATAGAAAGTATAGCACAGGGGATCGGCTCTGTCAAGTAGTCCAGATCACGAACTCGTTGACAGCCCCCCCGTTTTGCGGTATAGTGGGTGGGGAGTTCATTACCTGCCATCCACTCCAAGAAGAGGGAGAGAACACGATGCTCGATCTGGTCATCGCCCACGGGACCCTGGTCACCGCCGAAGCCACCTTTTGCGCCGACTTGGGCATCCGAGGGGAACGAATCGCCGCCATCGGCCAGGGATTGGCGGGCCGAGAAATGGTTGACGCCTCGGGCATGCTCGTCCTGCCCGGCGCCGTCGACGAACACGTCCACCTCCAAATGCCCGTCGGTGAATTCACCTCCAGCGACGATTTCTACACCGGAACCGTAGCGGCCGCGTGTGGAGGCGCGACGACCGTGATCGACTTTGCCGAGCCCAAAACCGGCCAATCCCTGGTCGATGCCCTGGCAGCCCGAAGGGGCGAGGCAGACGGTCGGGTGGCCATCGACTATGGCCTGCACATGACGCTTTCGCGAGCGGACGACGAAACCCTGGCCCAAATCCCGGCCTCCATCAAGGCGGGGGCTGCCAGCTTCAAGCTCTATATGACCTACGAAGGCCTGCGCCTGGAGGACGGCGATCTGCTCCGCGCTCTCCAGGCCCTGGCCCGGGAAAGGGGGCGAATCCTGGTCCACGCCGAAAACCACGATGCCATTGCCTACCTCCGGGCCCAGGCCCTGATCGAGGGCCGCACCGGGCCAGAGAACCATCCCCTCACCCGGCCCGCGCTTATGGAGGCCGAGGCCATTCACCGGCTCCTGGCCCTGGCCCAGCTCACCGGGGCGCCGGTGATGGTCGCCCACCTGTCGTGCTCGGCCGGGTTGGAGCAAGTACGCGCAGCCCGGGCGCGGGGGCAAACCGTCTACGTCGAGACCTGCCCCCAGTACCTGTTGCTGGACGAGGCCGAATACCATCGGCCCGACTTTACAAGCGCCAAATTTGTCCTGTCGCCGCCGCTCCGCAGCGAGACCGACCGGGAGGCCCTGTGGGCGGGCTTGGCTGCGGGCGAGATCGACACCGTAGCCACCGACCACTGTCCCTTCCACTTTCAGACGGAAAAGACCCGAGGCCGAACCGACTTTACCCTCATCCCCAACGGCGCGCCAGGCATCGAAACCCGCCTAACGCTGCTCTACACCCACGGTGTGCGGACGGGGCGGTTGACGCCCCAGCGCTGGGTAGAGGTCTGCTGCACAGCTCCCGCCCGCCGATTTGGCCTGGCCCCTCGAAAGGGAACCCTGGCAGTGGGCGCCGACGCCGATGTGGTAATTTTTGACCCCAACCGTCGAATGACGCTATCGACCCAAGCGCTGCATCAGCGCGTCGACTATTGCCTCTACGAAGGCTGGCAGCTTCAGGGGTACCCCGCCATGGTCCTGGCCCGAGGCGAGATCCTCGTGCGCGACAATCAGTTCCTCGGCGAACCGGGCCGCGGGCGGTTCGTGGCGACGACCCCCCGCTGACAAGCGCCCCGGGGGCGTGGGACCGCTTTCAACTGGACGCGAAAAAACCTCCCAGCCCGCAAATGCCGGACGGGAGGTTTGCGCCCATCGATACTATCGGTGCTATGGGTTCACAGCTTTAGGACAGGCAAGCCGCCACTTTGTCCAAAAGCCCGTCCATACTCAGAACGGTGTGGGAGTAGTACTGAAAACGAGCGTCGTTGTTCTGGCGGCTGCGAAGCTGCATCTCTCGGATGCGCTCGTCCCCGGAAAAGCTGATACAAAGAACCGGGACTTGGTCCCATTCGGAACTAGCGCGGATCTGATCCATGAGGCGAACCACATCGGCATGAGAATTGGACAGGTCCACAATAGCCAGGTTTGGCCGATTCGTAAGCGAGGAGTAAAAAGCCCCAGGCCACCGCGTAAAGAGCTCTACACGATAGCCAGCCAACTGCAACAGATCGGCCACGCCTTCGAGCAACGCAGAACGGCGACCGATGACCAAAATGCGCTGCCCGTTTAGGTACCCGATCCTCGGTTTTTGTCCATTCCCTGAAAGTGGAATCTCCATTGTATGGCCAATTCACCCTTTTCCGACTAGTAGTCTGTCAAGGCTCATTTGATAGGTAAAAACAGGGAAAAACTGGGAGAT
>CAYVLO010000258.1:0-5179 GCA_964452125.1 uncultured Anaerolineaceae bacterium
GAACGGATCCAGTCGTTGATTGCACCCAGCCCGTTGGGAGACAAAATTCTGATTAAAGGTTCGCGCGGTATGCAAATGGAAACCATCGTAAGCGCCCTGCAAACGGGAGATCGATCGTGACTTCCGATCCCATGCCGTTTGCCCTGGCGCTGGGCAGCGTATCCTTTGTAATCGCCGTAATCTGGGGCCCACCCCTGATCCGGCTGCTGAAAAAGTGGCGAGTGGGCAAGCAGATTCGCGTCGAACTGCCCACAACCCACCAAACCAAAATGGGCACGCCGACCATGGGCGGCCTGATGATTCTGCTGCCGGTCCTGCTCATCACAGTGGTCATGAACCTGGCGAACTTTTTGAGCGGGTTCGATGCGGGCAAGGCCATTCTCGCCTATTTTCAGTTCGAGCAAGGCAGCGCCATGATCGGCAAGAGTATCCTGCTCCCGCCCCTGGTCATGATCGCGTTTGGCATCTTGGGCGCCATCGACGACCTTTCAGAAGTGCGCGGTTGGTGGGGCGGCGGCGGACTGCGCGCCCGCATCATGTTCCCGATCCAAGTTATCCTGGCCCTGACCATCGCCATCGGCCTGCACCACCCCAACTTTTTGGGCTTGCACGAGGTGGGCGTGCCGACAATCCCCGATGTCGTGGATGTGGGAATCTGGTATGTGCCCATTGCCACGTTTCTCATTGTGGCCATGGCCAATGCCGTCAACCTGACCGATGGACTGGACGGCCTGGCGAGTTCAGTCGCCACGGTGGCCTTTGCCGGCTATGGAGTGATCGCCTTCTTGCAGGGGCAGTTTCCTCTGCTATCCTTTTGCTTTACCATGGTGGGCGCGCTGTTTGCCTTTCTGTGGTTCAACGCGCATCCCGCCGCGCTGTTCATGGGCGGGATGGGCTCGCTGGCCCTGGGGGCCACCCTGGCTGTGGTGGCACTCATGTCCTTTCAATGGTTGCTGTTGCCGATTATCGGCCTTATCTTTGTGGCCGAGGCCGGATCGGTCGTGATTCAAGTAGGGTTCTTTAAACTGAGCCGCCGACTGACGGGGATCGGGCGTCGGGTGTTCAAAATGACACCCCTTCACCTTCACTTTGAACTCTTGGGGTGGAGCGAGACCCACATCACTCAGCGGTTTTTCATCATCGCTGTGCTAGCCGCCATGCTCGGCATTGCCCTGGCGTTGCTGTAGGCAGGATCTATGAAGGTTGACCACCTGAACGCCCACCAACTCCCATACGACGTTCTGATCGTCGGGCTGGCCCGCGAAGGCCTGGCCCTGGCACGCTTTCTGGTGCATCGGGGAGCGCGTGTGGTTGTCACCGACGCCAAGCCTGCCGAGTTGTTGGCTGATGCTGTGGCTTCGCTAGCCGATCTGCCCGTGCGCTACGCCCTGGGTGAACACCCCTTGAACTTGCTGGAGAGCACGGATCTGATCTTTGTCAGCCCCGGCGTGCCTCCCGATATCCCCCTATTGGCCCAAGCGCGCCGACAGGGGCTGCCCATCAGCGCCGAACCCAAGCTCTTTGCCCAGCTTTGCCCGGCGACGATCGTCGGCATTACCGGTTCCAGCGGCAAGACCACGACCACGGCCCTCACAGGTGAGATGCTCAAGGCGGATGGACGAAAAGTCTGGGTTGGCGGCAACATCGGGCACCCCTTGATCGGCTCCCTCTCTGAAATCCAGGCCCAGGATGCTGTGGTCATGGAGCTGTCCAGTTTCCAGCTCGAGCTTTTTGCCCCCTGGCCCCCGGGCGTGGGCGACCACCTACCGTTGGATGCAGGCGGCTGGAGCCCTCCCATCGCTGCGGTGTTGAACATCACCCCGAACCATCTCGATCGGCATCCCAGCATGGAGGCCTACACGGCAGCCAAAGCCCATATCCTGAATTACCAACAACCAGGCCAGGCGGCCATCCTGGGACGGGACAATCCGATCACGCGCCAGATGGGCCAGGCTCTGCCCCACGATCGTCAGGTCTTTTGGTTCAGCCTGGAAGAGGAAGGGGAAGGCAGCTTTCTTCGGGGCCACGAACTTTTCTTGCGCCGGTCGGGGCAGGAGCAGAGAATCTGCCGGCTGAACGAGCTACAGCTCCTGGGCGGCCACAACGTTGCCAATGTCCTGGCAGCCATCGCCCTGGCGGCAGTCGCTGGAGCGTCCACCCAAGCCATCCGGCAGGCGGCCGTCTCTTTTCGCGGCGTGGAACACCGTTTGGAACTGGTGCGGGCGCGAAATGGCGTGTCGTGGTACAACGACAGCATCGCCACGGCGCCAGAGCGCACTGTTGCTGCCCTGAAAGCCTTTGACCAGCCTGTGGTTTTGCTGGCAGGTGGCAGAGACAAGCACCTTCCCTGGGCCGAGGCAGCCGACCTGACTCTGCGCCGGGCCCGACACCTGATTCTCTTTGGCGAGGCAGCCGACCTGATCGAAGCAGCCATGGGACAGGCTGCGGCGCGGTTGACGGATCGGAAAGAACCCACCGACACACTCATCCATCGAGCAGAAAACCTGGAGCACGCAGTCCAGATCGCGGCTCGCCTGGCCCAGCCCGGCGACGTGGTGCTGCTCTCTCCCGGTTGCACCAGCTTTGACGCCTATGGGGACTTTTGCCAACGCGGGGAGCATTTTCGTCAACTGGTGAGCAAATTGGAGTCCTAGGCATGGCCAAACGCGCAACATCGGACAAAATGGGTCAACCCGACTGGATCCTCTTGGGGGCCACTGCCGCCTTGTGCGCCATCGGTTTGATGATGGTCTACAGCGCAAGCTTTGACCTCAGCTTTCGCGAATGGGGCGACCCAGCCCATTACCTCAAAGCGCAGTTGTCCTGGATGGGTATTGGCGCTGTTGCCATCCTGACGCTTAGCCAGATTCACTATCGACACCTGACCAAGATCTCAATCCCATTGATGTTGGGCACCCTTGGTCTGTTGGGCGCTTTGGCCATCACTCGCGAGCGACAACTGTTCTCGACGTCGGTTTCGCTGGGTGAGCTTGCCAAACTGACCGCAGTGATCTATATGGGCCATTGGCTGGCCTCAAAAAGAGTCGAGCAATTGCGCAAACTGCCCGTCGGTCCACTGCCTTTCACCATCATTGTGGGTATCCTGGCGGGCCTGGTGATGATCCAGCCCGACCTATCGGAGGCATTGGTGATCGTGATCATCGCCTTTGCCATGTTCTTTGTGGCTGGAGCCGATGTATGGCAGTTCCTCATCGGCGGATTGGGAGGAGCCGCAGCCTTTGGACTGGTGGTAAGCAAGATGCCCTATGCCATGCAACGCCTGGAGCCCCACCTGCAGGAATGGAAAAATCCCTTGGGCGGCACAAATTTCCAGCTCCAGCAGGGGTTGATCGCCATGGGTAGCGGCGGATTCCTGGGCTTTGGACCGGGAAACGGGCGGGCCAAGTATCAGTGGCTACCGGCGCCTCATACCGATAGCATCTTTGCCATCCTGGGGGAAGAACTTGGGTTCATCGGCTGCATAGCCGTACTTGGTCTGTTTGCGCTGATTGCCTACCGCGGTTTCCTACTGGCCTTTCGGGCGCGAGACCCCTTTGGCCGGATGCTGGCGATTGGCATCACCACCTGGATCACGACCCAGGCTCTATTCAACGTCGCCGTGATCACGGGCACCATTCCGTACACGGGGATTGCCCTGCCCTTTGTCAGTTATGGAGGTTCATCGCTGGTCACATGCCTGACCGGCATCGGCATCATGACCAGCGTTTCGCGCGTCACCAACGGAACAGAAGGAACGGAGGTGCATTCCGTCGCACCCAAACCGCTGCCGGAAGCTCCGGGAGGTTGGCGTGGGGAAGAAACATCGCCACAATGGTCAAAGAAACGGGAAAACCCAAACCTGGGGCTGGGGAAATGACCCTAAAGCTACTGGTATCGGGCGGGGGCACGGGCGGGCACGTCTACCCTGCCCTCACCGTCCTGGAAGCCTGCCTTGGTCGCAGCTTGGAAAACGGCAGCGCGCCCCTGTTAGCTTCCGAAAACGTACTGTGGGTTGGAAGCAAGGATGGCATGGAAGAAGAACTGGTGCAACGCGCTGGGGTGGCCTATGTCGGCCTGCCAGCAGGCGGATTGCGAGGCCAAGGTCTGCTCACAAGCGTTCGAAATGCCTGGCGAATAGCCAGCAGCTTGGGCCAGGCCCGCCGCATCCTGAGTAGCTTCCAACCGGAGGTGCTGTTGGTGACTGGAGGGTATGCTTGCGTGGCAATGACACTGGCAGCCTGGTCAAAGCGAATCCCGGTTCTTGTCTATCTGCCCGACATTGCGCCCGGGCTGGCCATTCGGTTTTTGAGCCGCTTTGCCGCCAAGATCGCCGTGACTAGCGAAGAGTCGTACCGGTATTTTCGCCGGGAAAAAGTGGCCGTCACCGGCTATCCCGTGAGAGCCAGCACGTTTTCTCTTACCAAAACCACTGCACGGCAAGCCCTGAACCTGGCGCCCGACGAAAAGACCGTGCTGGTGTTCGGCGGCAGCCGAGGCGCCCGGAGCATCAACAAGGCGCTGGTTGCCGGCCTTCAGCACCTGCTACCGGTCTGTCAGATCGTCCACATCAGCGGTCGGCTGGACGCCGACTGGGTGGCAGGAATGGCCAAGACGCTGCCTGAGGATCTGCAAACGCGGTACCACCATTACACCTATCTGCACGACATGCCTGCTGCCCTTGTCGCCGCCGATCTGGCTGTGGCCCGCGCTGGGGCCTCCACCCTGGGCGAGTTTCCCGCGGCCGGGTTGCCCAGTATCTTGGTGCCCTATCCCTATTCGGGACAACATCAGGAACCCAACGCGCGCTATATGGCCGAAAACGGAGCAGCGGTGGTGCTGGCCGATGCCGAATTGCCAGACCGACTGGTCCGCACCATCCTCAACCTGCTAGGCGATGAGCAAGCTCTGGCCGACATGCGTGAGTCGGCCAAAGCGATGGCCCGGGTCGACGCTGCCCAGGCCATTGTCGAACAACTCTCGTCATTGGCCAGCCGGCGTCCGGCTCGTGGTTCGCGAAAACCCCTGACCCGGCGCAGACAAAGGAGCGATCAGTCATGATTCCCATCGAATTTCTGTGGCTGATGCTGGTGGCAATTTTTGGCATTATCGGCATGGTCCGTGGCCTGTGGAAAGAACTGGGCGTGACTACGATTCTCGCTTTGAGCCTCTTTGCCCTGCG